>CAISZN010000603.1 GCA_903889985.1 uncultured Hyphomicrobiales bacterium
ATGCAGGATCGCCCTGCCGATCTTGGATTGCGGGCCTATGGAGAGAGTGCTGACGCACCGATCGCCCCGGCAGCGCAGCCGGGCAACGGGGCGATTGCAAAGGCCTTTACCACATTGAGCGATGCGGCTCGTATCCCGGCCTTCTGGATTCTTTTCGGCACCTTCTTCATCTGCGGCACCAGCACCGTCGGACTTGTGCAGACACACTTCATCCCTCTGTGCGTCGACTTCGGCATGGAAGCAGTCACTGCTGCCTCGGTCCTTGCCATGATGGGGGCCTTCGACTTCATTGGAACGATTGCATCCGGCTGGCTTTCGGACCGCTACGACAACCGCCTGCTTCTCTTCTGGTACTACGGCCTGCGCGGCTTATCGCTCCTATATCTCCCCTACTCGACTTTCACGGTCTACGGTTTGTCGCTCTTTGCCATGTTCTATGGGCTCGACTGGATCGCCACAGTCCCGCCCACGGTCAGACTTGCCGCACAGACCTTCGGACGTGAAAAGGCTGGCATTGTCTTCGGCTGGATCTTCGCTGGGCACCAGATCGGTGCAGCCTTTGCTGCTTTTGGGGCAGGCTATACGCGCACCACCCTGCTCACCTACGTCCCGGCCTATATGACCGCTGGCGCCCTGTGCCTGATTGCGGCGTTGATGATCTTCGGAATAGCGGGAGCCAGGAAACCGGTTGCAACCTGACCGGTGGCGTTCTCTGACGAGACCGAGGCGAAAGAAACGCTCCCATATCGCTCCGGTTGAGGGCAAACAACACCCGGGCTTCGGCCAAGAAGCAGGCATGATATGTTAGGCTCAGCGAAGGGCTTGCTGGGTCAGGACCTCGCACAGGACGCATTCAACCTAAGTCTCTGGTCCGCGGAACCAACCATAGAGAAGCCTGCCAAGCACCAGCTCTCCCAGTCCTCGGTTTCAACAGTGGGGTCGATTGATGGCAAGGCAACACGCAGCCCTTGTCCGGGCCAGGGAATTCGCGAATTCCCTGAAACTGGATCTCCCCATTTTTCTTGGACCGATGGCTGGAGCCTGCCCATCCTCGTTGTCCATCGGCATTGCCAATGAAGGAGGCCTTGGCAGCTGCGCTGCCCTCTTGATGCAGCCCTCTGCGATCAAGGAATGGGCCGCCGAATTTCGAGCCGCCAGCAAGGGTGTCTTTCAGATCAATCTTTGGATTCCTGACCCGTTACCGCATCGTGACGCAGATGCCGAAGACGCCTTGAGGGCCTTCCTGCGTCATTGGGGCCCGGAGGTTTCGCGTGAAGCCGCTGACGCAAGGCCCCCGGATTTTGCGGCCCAATGCGAAGCGATGCTGGAGGTTTGCCCACCCATCATCTCGTCGGTGATGGGGCTCTATCCACCTGCTTTCGTGGAAAGACTGAAAGAACGCGGCATCAAGTGGTTCGCCAATATCGCGACAGTGAATGAGGCGCGTGCCGCCGAAGCTGCAGGCGCAGACGCCATCGTTGCACAAGGCATGGAAGCTGGTGGACATCGCGGCACCTTCAATGCTGCCGAGGCCGAGGCCACGATGATCGGTCTTTTTTCACTGCTGCCCGCAGTTGTTGATGCAGTGAATCTCCCGGTGATTGCCACCGGCGGCATCGCTGATGCCCGCGGGATTGCAGCGGCTCTGATGCTTGGCGCATCAGCGGTGCAGATTGGGACCGGGTTCCTGCGATGCCCCGAGGCCCGCCTGCCAAGCGCCTGGGCGGACGCCATCGGAAAAAGTCTTCCTGAGGACACAATGATTACCCGTGCCTTTTCAGGCCGCGCTGGACGCAGCATAGCCACAGCCTATGCCAGAGGCGCGGCGGCTCCGGACGCGCCTCGTTCAGCGCCCTATCCAGTTCAACGTGGGCTGACCCAAGCCATGCGTGACCTCGCCCTTAAGACCAACGATATCGATCGGATGCAGGCATGGGCTGGACAGTCCGGCCGTCTCGCGTCTACCCGCCCGGTGGCCGAGGTTGTCCAAACACTCTGGCGCGGAACGCAAGAGCTGCTCCTCGATGAATCGTGACTTACACTCCGTTTGCGGCTCACTCATGGGACAAGATGGGTATTGGTGAGCACACGAATGCTCAGTCAGCTCAAGCAGAGGTCATTGGCGCGCTGGTCCGGCAAGCACTCTGATTTCATGTGCATCGCCATGGGTTGGTGAGCGAGTTTCGCTGCCACATCTTGCGTTGATGAGGACGGGATGGCTTTCAACTCCCCGAAAACCGCCGCATTCCTTGGCGAACTTTTGGCGAAGCCCTCCCCTGATGCAATTTTGAGTAATCTCCGCTATCAGTTTGCTACAGGCTTAAGGTCTGGGTAGGTCCTTGTCTGCAGCACCTCGCGAGGCCTGATTTTCTGTTCCATCCGATGTGCCGGAGTGATCAAAATGTCTGACAACGACGACACCAGGAAAAAGCCGGAAGATGCGAAATCCGGTCAATTGTCTTTCCTGAAGATCATTGCATTTGCGCTTGCTCTCTTGGCTGTCGGGGGCATTACTTTTTTTGCGGGTCGAATGTCCCATCACAATTCGCCCTCACCTTCCGCACTTGCGAAATAGATTTCTGATTGCAAACTGTCATTGCACGGATTGGCGCATGATGCTTGTAAGGGCGCTCCTCGAGATAGCCATGAAATCGTGCTGATGTTTATGAAGGCGAACGGCCAGTTTTCCGGTGAGTTCAGGCCGCGCACAAAGCGGATCAGCCCACAGAGCCAACGATCAACGCCAGAGAGATGATCGACACCAGGGTCGTGATGACTATGGTGCGTGAGGACAGGGTCGCATCGCGGCCATATGATTCCGCCAGCATGAATGATCCGGTCCCGGACGGCAGGGCGCACATCAGCACCAGAGCGCTGGTCCAGAAGGGCGACAGGTCGAAGACATAGCGGCCAAAAAACCAGGCCAATGCCGGATGCACTACCAGCTTCGCCACAACGAGATAGGCTGTGTAACCGTAGCTCTTGTCAGGCGATGGGCGCCGCGCGGCAAAGAAGAGACCGAGGGCGACGAGGGCGCAGGGAGAGGCAGCTGCACCCAGCAGTTTCATCGTCGTGTCGATGGGAGGCGGCACAGCAAGCCCCAGCAATGGGAAGGGCGCCGCCATGACTGGAGCGATAAGAATGGGGTTTCGCGCCAGCCGACCAGCCACTTTCAGCACCACCCCACCAGCTGGAACATCCCGGTGCAGCGCGATCTCGACCATGACGATGGTGGACGCGAAGGTGACGCACATGGTGATGATGGCGCCGATCGAAGCCGGTAACAGTCCAGGCTGGCCGAAAGTCATGACAGCCAGGGGAATCCCGACATAGCCAATGTTGGGATAACCGGCGTTCAGGCCCTCAATGGCCGCGTCCGCCAGGCTCCCATGCAGTCGCAGGGCCACAATCACGGAAACGGCCATGGACAGACTGCTCGCGATCGTGAATGCAGCAATATAACCTGGCTGCCAAAGCTCAGCAGAGCGCGCGCCTGCCACCACATTGAAAAGCAAGGCTGGCAATGCGAGCAAAACAACAAACCGACTGATCTCGGCGCTGGCAGCAGGGCCAAGCATGCCGCGCCAGCCTGCCAGCCAACCGATGAAGATGAGCGCAAAGATCGGGAGAACGATGAACAGGGCAGATAGCATGCGAAAGACGAAGCTCCTCGCCCGCCTTAAAGCAGGCAGATGGGCAGCCGTCGAGACTGCCGACAGCGGGACGGGGCGTTTTGTCGGCTGCGAGCCCTTATGGGAAGGACCTTTTTCGCGCAGCGACGCCGCGCTGAATCAGAGGTTGAAAACTTTCTGGATCGTCTGACCCCGTGGCAAGCCATAGTCGTGGTCTGCTGATGGTGGCGGATCGCCGGCGCTGCTTCCGTCACGAATTTTGGCGCGAAGTGTAACGGTAGCTTTGACGATACACCTGCCTTCAAGGCAGCGATCGCCGCCATTGCTGATGTGGGAACAGTTTATGTCCCAACAGGCCAATGCATCCTAAAGGATGCGTTGGTCATCAACCGGGTCAAGGGCGTATCTTTTGTGGGCAATGGGCCAGGAAGCCAGATATTCCAGAGCGCCGACACATCGCTCTTTGACTATCAGGCCATTGCCACAAATGTCGGTGCGGCAGCTCTCACAATCCGGGACCTGTTTCTCGGATCAGCGGCAACGAGCCCTGGAACGGCTATCATCAGGCTCGAACATGCTGCTCATATGCGGATCGAAAATGTGAACTTCACCAACAATGCCAAGGCAGACATAACAATTGACAGTGCCAGCGACATCCGCCTGGCGAATATCACGTCAACTAAATCGATCTTTGTCACAGGTGACACGCGCAATGTTTCAGTAAATAGCGCATCCATCAAACTGATCTCCATTGCGACAGGCAATGGCGCATATCCAACAAATACCACCGAGGTTCCTGGTCCAACCGGCGCTAAGCGTATCCTTTTGCAAAACATCAAGACCTGCCTGACTGGCGGATCGACGTCCGGTATTTACCCCGCTCCGGTGTTCTCGACCTCAGACCCGAAGGGATATGCCAATCCAATGGTCGTGAACACCTCTCCTGCGGTCGCAAATGATCCCAGTGACAAATATCGCAAAGACCTGATGTACTACAACATCCAGTCCTCCTGCAGCTCGTCTGACGACTCGCGCGATAACTGACCACACGTCGCAAGTGCATCAAGTAAAAAGTCCCGGCCTGGCAGCCGGGACTTTCGCTTCTGGCAAGACAGCAAAACCTGCTACTTATTTCTTCGCGACGAAATCCTTGAACTCGGTCGTCTGTCGCAGGAAGCGGTCCATGCTGGCCTGCAGGCTGGTGCGGGAGACGCCGCCCTTGAGTTCCACATCAGTGCTGATGTTGGGGTCCTTGTCCTTGTCGAGGTAGGCACGGGCAAAGCGGTTGTCGACGTTCCAGGCGTTGATGCGCTCAGCCGTCAGTTTCGTCTGGGTCGTGATGCCGTAATAGAACTGCACGGCGGTGCAGTTGAAGCCCTTCTGGCAACCGTAGAAAAAGATCCGCCACGGCGTTCCTTTCACGGTGCCCTTGATGATCGGGTCGCCCTGGCTGTCCTTTGATGCCTCTGCCTCTCCAAAGCTGGCAGCCAAGGTGCGGATGGTGGTAATGTCATTGGCCGTGACGAGGAACTCCTGTCCTGGGGCAGGCAGGGTGCGCAGCGCAACGCCACTGCCATTGGCGCCTTCCATCGAGGCCTTCGCGATTTCGCCGACGACAACCGGGAAGACCGAGGCCCCGCCGCCGCAATACCGCGCCTTGTCCTTCCCGAAGGAGTCGACCAGTTCTGCCAATACGGCATCGAGCTGCTGGTCGGTTATTTTCGCGACGGGTTGCAGTGCATTGATGTTGCCGCCGATCACATCCTGCGTTGTAGGATCCATGGTGAAGTTGCAAACCTTGGCGATGGCGAAGACACTCATGAATCCGCCGATCCCGTCCTGTGCCTTCTTCTCGGCCGCGCCCTGCGCCTGAGCCGCGCCGGCCAGGCACAGCGACCCAGCCATCAGTGCAGAAAAAACCAATTTCCGGAACATACCCCCACCCTTTGTCTTGAAAGATCCGAGCACCCAATCAGCAAGCCCATGCCTGCCCCAGGGCCGGCCGGACGCTGCCATGTCTTTAAGTTGATGACAAATTACATTGTTATGATGACGAGGTTTCACCCCAGAAGCTGCAGGGCGAGGACCTTGATCTCATCACGCCATGCGAGCGGGGCGAGCCAGCGCTCCGGAATGGCTGAACGTCCGTAAAGAGCACCTGCGAGCTGGCCGGCCACGGCACCCACCGTATCCGCATCGCCTCCCAGATTAACGGCCTCGACAAGGGCCTCTTCGAAGGTGCTGGTTGTCGAGACTGCCCACATGGCCGCTTCAAGCGTGTGGACAACATAGCCGGATGACTCGATTTCGTTGCGTGGCTTTGAACGGAAGCTGCCGGACGCAATCCCGACAATGGCAGCGTGGCCCTCGAAGGGACGCGCCCGCAAGGGGTCTCCCTCGGCCAGTATGGCATCGCGCAGGACGAGGGACGCATAGGCACAGCCGTCGACCGCCTGCGGTGCCCCATGGGTTGTGCGGCTCTGCTGCCGGGCAAGTTGCAGCATGAGCGCTTCATTGCCCAGCGTCTTAAGAACCACAGGCGCAAGGCGCATGAGCGAGCCATTGCCCGCCGCGCGCTCATCGGTCGAGCCCGCCATGGGATCCCCCGTCTGCTCGAAGCGCTCGAGTGCGGCAGCCGTTGTATTGCCGATATCGAAACAGGTTCCGGTGCAGGAATAGCGGCCCTCGCGCCACCAGGCGAGAAAGCGGTGCATCAGGTCCCGGGCATCGAAGGCCGGGCAGAGGATCAGGCTGTCGGCCAGCGCCAGGGCCATGGAGGTGTCATCAGTCCATTGGCCGGGCTTGAGGCCAAACGGACCTCTCCCTGTCATCTCCGTGAGGCGTGGAAGGGTATCGCGCTTCGAAAACTCGAGCGTTGTGCCGAGCGCATCTCCCACGGCGAGCCCCAGCAGGGCGCCACAGGCACGATCAACCACTTCTGCTGTCCAGCCCGCCGACGCCATGTCCGCCCCTTTGCTCCCGTGACACCAGAGCATGGGCAAGGACAGTCGAACAGGGCCATGTGGCTTCTACAGGGGTGCAGCGCGCTTCATGACAGCAATGTCGAGCCCATCCAGCGCCTCGGGCAGGCCGCTGCGAATGAGCTCCGCAAAGCCTTCATTCGGGATCATGACCGTCAGGCAATAGAGCCGCTCATCATAGGGATTATCGACCACGTGCTCGTTTCCCGGACGAACGACAAAGCTGTCCCCGGGACCAACCGCGAAGCGCTTGCCGTCGCAATGGGCAAAGCCCCGCCCCGAGAGCACGAAGAAAAGCTCAAAAGCTTCAGCGTGGGTATTGGGCGGCGTCGCCCCATGCGGGTCGAAGATCTCGACAATGGCGGTAAAGGGCACCTTGTCGCGGATCGGGTCGGCGATCAGCGCCATGCGGTTCGTGTCCTTGGCCGCGATGCGGAAGGTCTCGAGGGATTCGGCTGGGCGCAGGATGGCGGCCTCGGTCATCACAGGTCTCCTGAAGTCTCAGGCCATTTCGAGCAAGGAGCTTGCCACGAGGCTCGAACCCGCGCTGGCATGGCCTCTGCTTTTGACCAGGGGTCCATGGAGGATCGTGATGAGCGAAGATCGCATAGCACTTGGGACCTCGCCTGCCTCGACCTGGCAGGTCGCGGACACCGGGGTCGACATGGTGAGGCCTGCTCCCGATGCGCGGCCCCTGACGATTGCAGCGAGCCCCAAGCCCGCCACCATTGATCTTGCACGCACGGCCATGATCGTCGTCGACATGCAGAATGACTTCTGCCACCCAAGTGGCTGGCTCGCCTCCATCGGGGTTGATGTCAGCCCGGCCCGCAAACCCATCGAACCACTGAAGCACTTCCTGCCCAAGCTGCGGGCGGTCGGCGTCCCCGTGATCTGGGTGAACTGGGGTATCCGTCCGGACCGGCGCAATCTCTCGCCTGCCCTTCTGCACGTCTATAATGGCAGCGGCCGGGGACATGGACTTGGCGACGCCCTGCCGAAAACGGGCGCGCAAGTCCTGACAGAAGGAAGCTGGTCGGCGCAGATTGTCGAAGAACTTGTGCCCGGGTCTGGAGACCTGAGGGTCTCCAAGCACAGGATGTCGGGATTCTGGGATACCCCGCTCGATTCGATCCTGCGCAATCTTGGTGTCACGACATTGCTGTTTGGTGGCGTGAATGCGGACCAGTGCGTGCTGCACACGCTCGCCGATGCCAATTTCCTCGGCTACGACACGATCATGGTCGAGGATTGCACCGGGACCACCTCCCCCGACTTCTGCTGGCAGGCAACGCTCTATAATGTTCGACAGATCTTTGGATTCTCAGTGCTTTCGGAAAATATGCATCTGCCTTGAAAAACCCGAGCTTCCAAGACTTGCGGCAGGAATGACACGGTTGGAAAGTTGTTAGATGAAGCTAAATTTCACGTTAGATTTGGCTTGAGCCTTGCTCTAGGAGATCAATGTCTCGCTCCATTTAGAGGTGTTTCATGAAGTCTCTCCTTGCCGCCACTGCACTGATCGTTCTTTCGGGCGTTGCCTATGCCCAAGAGGCGAAGCAGAACTTTGTTCTCGTCAACAAGACCGGTTACGACCTCAGCGAAATCTATATTTCACCCGCCAATGCAAATAGCTGGGAAGATGACCTCCTCGCCAACAGCGATGATGAGTTCGAAGATGGCCAGGCCAGCGAGATCAACTTCCACTCGGGCGTGAAGACCTGCATGTGGGATCTCAAGGTCGTTTATTCGGATGATGATTCCTCGGCGGTCTGGCACGACATCGACCTGTGCAAGATCAGCAAGGTGACGATCAAGTATGATCGCAAGACCGACACGACATCTGCCTTCTTCGACTGAGTGAACAGTCGGCCTGGGCGCTAGCGCTCAGGCCGCAAAGCGCCCATCGTTTGGCAGTTCGTGATCGCCAAGATCAAGCGCGGCAGCCGGGGCAGGCCTTGCGAAGAAATAGCCCTGCCCCTGCGGACAGCCTGTTCCCTGCAGATAACTGAGATCATCCGCTGTCTCGATCCCTTCCGCAGTCACGGCCATTCCCAGACTCTGGCCCAGGCCCACGATGGCCTGGACAATGGCCTGGGATTCCGGATTGGTGGAAATCGATTGCACAAAACTGCGGTCAATCTTGATCTTGGTGAAGGGGAAGCTGCGCAGATAGCTCAGCGACGAATAGCCCGTGCCAAAATCATCCATGGAAATGCCAACCCCCAGGCGCCGCAGCGCGTGCAACGTGGCAAGAGTCTGGTCCGAGCGGTCCATCAGCAGGGCTTCGGTGATCTCGACCTCAAGGCGTGCGGCAGGAAGTCCCGTAGAGGCTAGCGCAGACATGACAATGGCCAGCACATTGGCGCGCCGGAACTGGACCGGCGACAGGTTGACCGCCACCGCCACATCGGCTGGCCAGCTCATGGCGTCCGTGCAGGCCTGCTGCAAGACATAGGCGCCAATCTCGCAGATCAGGCCGACCTCCTCGGCAAAGGGAATGAAGGTCGAGGGCGGCACATTGCCCCGCACCGGATGGTTCCAGCGCAGCAAGGCCTCCATGACCCGCGGTTGGCCGGTCTTGAGATCAACGATCGGCTGGTAATTGACCTGCAGTTCGCCATTGCCGATGGCATCTCGCAGATCGGCTTCAAGCTGGCGGCGAGCCTGCAGGGCAGCATCGAGCTCGGGCACGAAGAAGGTGAGCTTGCCGCTTCCCTGGGCCTTGGATTCGTAGAGTGCCAGGTCTGCGCGGCGCATCAGCACATCAGGCGATTCACCGTCGGTGGGCGCACGTGCGATGCCCAGACTGGCGCCGACGCGGATCTGCTGACCGTCGATGACATAGGGCTCCTGCAACAGCGTGACGATCTTGTGGCCAAGGAGAGCGGCAGATTCGCTTTTTGCGTGGCGCGGATTGACGATGGCGAATTCATCGCCGCCAAGTCGGGCCACCAGCCCTGCCATGGGAGCGAGTTCCTGCAGGCGCGATGCGACATTCTGCAGGAGATAGTCGCCCATGGCATGGCCCAGCGTGTCGTTGATCTCCTTGAACCCATCGAGATCGACCAGCATCAGGTCGAAACCCTCCGGATGAAGGGCGAGGTCGGCGCATAGATGCTCCAGACGCTCGCGGAAAAATGTGCGGTTCGGCAGATTGGTGAGGGGATCGTGGCGGGCAAGGAAGGCGATCTGTGCTTCGGAGCGATTGCGCTCGGTCGTGTCGATCGCCGAAACAATCACTGCCGGGCGACCTTCGTGCACAAAGGCACGCGAAAAAGTCGCTACATCGATGATCGTGCCATCGGCGCGCAGATGCTTGCCTGCACCGCTCTGGTCAGCGGCATGAAGTTCCAGGTTCTTGCGCGCCGCGTGCGGGCCGGCAATGTCGGGATAGCTCATGGTGGCGATGCGCGCTGCGCTATAGCCATAGTGGGAACGCGCCGTCTCGTTGGCAGCCAGGAGCTTGAGTGTCTCCCGGTCATAGACAAACATGGGAACCGGATTGCTCTCGAACAGCAGCCGGAAGGAGGCTTCACGCGCCTTCATTTCACTGATGTCGACGCGGATTCCGATGGTGCAGCCATCGGCCATCCGCCGCTCCTCGATCATGATCCAGCGACCATCCGAAAGCTGCTGCTCGTGGCGCTCGCCCGCGGTTGCTAGTCGCTTCATGCGGTCGGCGAGCCACTCCTCCTCGCGGCCAATGGCCTCCGGATAGTCACCGCGCGCAATGCCGATACGCAGCGTGTCGACCATCTTCGTGCCAACCTCGAACAGGTCGGCGCTGCGGCGGTAAATGTCGGCGTAGCTCTTGTTCCAGTGGATATAACGGCCTTCAGGATCAAGCAGGACGATGCCCTCAGGCAGCTCATCCATGGCTGCACGCAGCCGGGCATTGGTTTGGTCGAATGCGGAAAGCTTTGGTCCTGACGGATCGCTTCCGGCAGCCTGCGGCATCCGTCCGTCACGCTTGAACATGGCATCCCCGCCTTTTGAATGAGATGACAATTGGGATTAAAGCTTAACGAGACTTCACTTTCCTGAGCTAAGTTGCTGAGATCGGGCGGTTAAGGCTAACTCTTTCTTGTCAAATGCCGGGAAGGCAGGCGATCAGCCTAAAAGCTGGGCCTATGCTGTTTGCGTGGGCAAAAATTTTGCCTAATTCAGCGGCGTGTTCCGCATGCCTCGAGGGCTGGACGTCCCCTGCCCGGGTGAGCTAGCGGAGTCAGAGCAAAGGCCGCAGGGAGGAACCAGATGCTGAGCCCGGAGAAGAATCGCCAGCTGACACAGGTGGGACCGGGAACCCCCATGGGCGAGTTGCTGCGGCGCTACTGGTTCCCGATCGGCGGGGCAAGCGAACTGGAAAACAAGCCAACCAAGGCGGTGCGCTTCCTTGGCGAGGATCTCGTTCTCTACAAGGACAAGTCCGGTACCTATGGGCTGATCGACCGCCAGTGCCCGCACCGGCGCGCCGACCTTTCCTATGGCTTCGTCGAGGAACAGGGCCTGCGCTGCAACTACCACGGCTGGCTGATGGGCGAGGACGGCCGCTGCCTTGCCATCCCCTATGACGACCTCGCCGAACCCAAAAGCCGGCTGCGAGACGAGGTGAAGGTGCGCGCCTATCCGGTGCGCGAACTCGCCGGACTGCTCTTCACCTACATGGGTCCCCTGCCAGCCCCACCCCTGCCGGTCTATGAGCCCTTCACCTGGGCCAATGGCTTCCGGGAGGTGATCCTCACCGAGGTGGCCTGCAACTGGTTCCAGTGCCAGGAGAACTCCTGCGACCCGGTGCACTTCGAGTGGATGCACGATAACTGGAGCGCGCGCCTGTCGGGCGACAGCACCTCGGCGCCGCGCCACCTCAAACTTGCCTTCGACGAGTTCGAGCACGGCTTCCTCTACAGGCGGGTGCGCGAAGGCCAGCCCGATGGGAGTCCCTTCTGGACTGTCGGGCGGGTGACCCTCTGGCCGATCGGCTTCTATCTCGGCCAGCATTTCGAATGGCGTGTGCCGGTGGATGACGAGAACACGCTCAACATCTGCTGGTTCTTTGCCCGCGTCCCGCCCGAGCGGGAGCCCTACGTGCAGGTGCGCGTGCCCACGTGGAAAAGCCCGCTCCTGGATGACAAGGGTGAGTGGATCGCCAGCCATGTGGTCAATCAGGACGTGCTGGCATGGGTCGGGCAAGGCCGCATCGCCGACCGCAGCAAGGAATTCCTGAGCGCCAGCGATAAGGGCATCGTCCTGATGCGTCGCCGCTATTTCGAGGAAATGGACAAGGTGGCAAAGGGGCTCGACCCGAAGGGCGTCATCCGTGATGAAGAGGCGGCGAAGCTCATTCAACTGCCCCTCGGCGACAAGGCACAATTCCTCAAGGGCGTGCCGCTGGCAGACTGGCCGAAGGACCGCCTGCTTGCGAAGCGCATGCGCGGCCAGCCCTGGTGCGCAGGCCAGCCCGATGACGTCTGGCGCGAATATGCGAACGCCTGCGGACTGGATGAGTCCATGCGCACGGCACCATGATCGCAAAATCATGACCCTGACACGCGGGGCGTGCTATGTCGGACTTCCGATTTTCACGACAGGACATCTCCTCGCGTGCAGACTGATGTTCCCGACCCGATCATCTCCATCGCAGGCCTCAACAAGGTCTATGCGTCTGGCTTTGTCGCCCTGCGCGATGTGAGCCTCAACATCCGTCGCGGCGAGATCTTCGCGCTGCTCGGCCCCAACGGTGCAGGCAAGACGACGCTCATCAGCATCATTTGCGGCATTGTGCGGGCCAGCTCGGGGCAGGTTCTGGCAGCCGGCCATAACGTGGTGCGCGACTATCGCGCTGCCCGCAAGCAGATCGGCCTGGTGCCGCAGGAGCTGGCGACAGACGCCTTCGAGAAGGTCTCGGCGACGGTCGCGCTGAGCCGCGGACTGTTTGGCCATGCGGCCGATTCTGCGCTGGTTGAAAAGATCCTGCGCGACCTGTCGCTCTGGGACAAGCGCGACAGCAAGATCATGACGCTCTCGGGCGGCATGAAGCGGCGCGTCATGATCGCCAAGGCGCTGGCGCACGAGCCGCGCATTCTGTTCCTCGACGAGCCGACAGCGGGCGTCGACGTGGAGCTGCGGCGCGACATGTGGGAGATGATCCGCGGTCTGCGTGCGCAGGGGGTCACCGTGATCCTCACCACCCATTATATCGAGGAAGCTGAAGAGATGGCCGACCGCATCGGCATCATCAACAAGGGCGAGATCATCCTCGTCGAGGACAAGGCGCAGCTCATGGCCAAGCTCGGCCGCAAGCAGCTCACGCTGAACCTGCAGACCGCCCTCGCAGCGATTCCGCCGGCGCTGGTTCGCGAGGGCCTTGCCCTGAGCGAGGACCACCTGAACCTCGTCTACACATTCGACGGGAAGAGCGAGTCAACCGGCATCCCGGAACTGATCGCGGACATGTCGCGCGAGGGCATCGCGTTCCGCGACCTGAAGACGGACCAGAGTTCGCTCGAGGACATCTTCGTCAGCCTCGTCAGGGGGCAGTCATGAACTGGCGCGGCGTCCTGGCCATCTACAAATTCGAGATGGCGCGCACCTGGCGCACGCTGATGGAGAGCATCGCCTCGCCCGTGCTTTCCACATCGCTCTATTTCATCGTCTTTGGCGGGGCGATCGGGTCTAGCATCGCGGACATCGATGGGGTGAGCTATGGCGCCTTCATCGTGCCGGGGCTCGTCATGCTCTCGATCCTCTCGGAGAGTGTCTCCAATGCCGCCTTCGGCATCTACATGCCCAAATGGGCGGGCACCATCTACGAGATCCTGTCAGCGCCCATCTCGCCCTTCGAAACTGTGCTCGGATATGTGGGCGCGGCGGCTTCAAAGTCGCTCATCCTTGCGGTCATCATCCTCATCACGGCGCGCTTCTTCGTTGCCTATGACATTGCCCATCCCGTGTGGATGATCGCCTTCCTGCTGATGACCTGCATCACCTTCGCGCTGCTGGGC
>CAISZN010000604.1 GCA_903889985.1 uncultured Hyphomicrobiales bacterium
GCCCAGAAGCCGACGAGCGTATCGATCTTGTCGGCCAGCGCCACGGCGATGGACACGGGCGTGGTCGGGATGCGGTCGCTCGGACCCTGTGGCTTGTAGTGATCCTCGATGGCGGCCGCGACCGAGGCATCCTCGCCCTGAAGTTCCGCATAGCGCCGTCCCATGAGGCCCTGCACTTCGGGGAACTCGCCGACGACCTCGGTCATGAGGTCGGCCTTGCAGAGCTCTGCCGCGCGTCCCGCAAGCGCTGCATCCGCGCCCACGATGGAGGCAAGTTCCTTCGCATTGGCGATGATGCGATCGACACGCGCGCCCTGCGTGCCGAGCTTCTCGTGGAAGACGATGTCGAGCGCACGCAGCTTGGCGAGGCGCTGGTCGAGCGGCTTCTCGGCAGCGGTCGCATAATCGGGCAGGGGCTTTCTGTCCGTCTGCCAGAAATAGAGTGCATCAGACAGGCGTGCGCGAACCACACGGCCATTGCCGGCGGCAATCTTCACACCGCCATCGCTGGCTTCGATGTTGGAAACCAGCACGAACTTGTTGGCAAGCGTTCCATCCGGCTTCCTCAGCACGAAGCACTTCTGGTTTGCACGGATGGTGGCACGGATGACTTCGGCGGGAATATCGAGGAAGGCTTCCTCGAATTCGCCGATCAGCACCACCGGCCATTCGACGAGACCGGCGACCTCATGCAGCAGGCCCTCGTCCTCGACGAGTTCGAAGCCCTGCGCCAGCGCAAGGTTCTGGGCATCATGCAGGATGATGTCGCGGCGGCGTGCCGGATCGAGAATGACCTTCGCCTTTTCAAGCGAGGGCACATAGTCGTCGAAGCGGCGGACGCGGATTTCGCCCGGAGACAGGAAGCGGTGGCCACGGGTCGTGTTGCCGGCCTTGAGTCCATCCACCTCGAAGGGGACGATCTGGGTCTCCTCGGTCTCGGGGCCGAAGGTGGCGAGGATCGAATGCAGCGGACGCACCCAGCGCAGCGAATCGCTGCGGGTCGAGGCCGCGCCCCAGCGCATGCTCTTGGGCCAGGGGAAGGTCTTCACAATGCCGGGAAGGATGTCTGCAAGAACCTCGATCGTGTCGCGGCCCGGGCGCTCGATGATGGCGACATAGAATTCGCCCTTGCCCTTGGGGTCCTTCTCGACCTTGGCCTCTTCGATGGAGGCGAGGCCGGCTGCGCGCAGGAAGCCGGTCAGGGCTGCCTCGGGGGCGCCGACGCGGGGCCCCTTCTTTTCTTCGCGGGTGTCTGGCTGGCGGGCGGGCAGGCCGACCACGTTCAACGCCAGGCGCCGGGGGGTGGCGAAGCTCGCAGCCCCCTCATAGGTCAGGCCGCGCTCCACAAGGGCGTCTGTGACGAGCCGCTTGAGATCCGCGGCCGCCTGCGCCTGCATGCGCGCGGGAATTTCTTCGGAAAAGAGTTCTAGGAGAAGATCAGGCATCGCTTCGCTTTCCGGGGTCGCTGCTCTCTAGTCGAGCCCGGCGCGAATGTCACGCGACCCGCCGGGGCGGGTCGCGGAAAACAGATCAGGGCAGCTTGCCGTGGGTGCCGTCGCAGAGAGGCTTGTTCACTGCATGCTTGCAGCCGCAGAAATAGGCCTTGCCGTCCTTGGTCGCAGTGTAACGGACCGGAGTCAGGGTGCTGCCGGCCTTGTGTGCACCATCGCAAAGCGGCTGCTTCTTCGACAGGCCGCAGGCGCACCAAGAATAGGTCTTGCCAGCCTCGACGTCCATGACGTAGGGCGCCTTCTGAGCGACGACGGGATGGGTGAGCTTCTCGGCGTCAGACATGATTCCTCTTCCTCTTATAGTGAATTCGCTTGGCTGCGCAGGCATGCGCTCGCTGAGCCATTGTCACGTCCGTGATGCGTCTGTCCAGCATGAAGTTTGGGGAAAATCGGCCTAGGCCGCCCCGCCGCCCGCTGTCTTCAGCCATGCGGCGCCACAGGCCTTCGCCAGTTCACGCACACGCAGGATATAGCTTTGGCGTTCTGTCACGGAGATCACGCCGCGTGCATCCAGCAGGTTGAAGCGATGCGACGCCTTGATGCATTGGTCATAGGCCGGCAGCACCAGTTCGTGACGATCATCCTTCGCACCCTTTTCGAGGAGCGAACGGCATTCGGCCTCTGCATCACGAAAATGACGAAACAGCATGTCGGTGTCGGCATGTTCGAAGTTGTGCCGCGAATATTCCTGCTCGGCCTGCAGGAAGACATCGCCGTAGGTGATCTTGTCGGCGCCTTCGAGCCCATTGAAATTGAGGTCATAGACGTTCTCGACGCCCTGCACATACATGGCGAGGCGTTCGAGCCCGTAGGTCAGCTCGCCTGACACCGGCGCGCATTCGAAGCCTGCGACCTGCTGGAAATAGGTGAACTGCGACACTTCCATGCCGTCGCACCAGCATTCCCAGCCAAGGCCCCAGGCACCGAGCGTCGGGCTCTCCCAGTCGTCTTCAACAAAGCGAATGTCATGCACGCCCGCGTCGACACCGATGGCTGCAAGCGAACGCAGGTAGAGATCCTGCAGGTCCGGGGGCGATGGCTTCAGAATGACCTGGAACTGGTAGTAGTGTTGCAGCCGGTTCGGGTTCTCGCCATAGCGCCCATCCTTGGGGCGGCGCGAGGGCTGCACGTATGCCGCCTTCCACGGGCGCGGGCCCAGTGACCGCAGGGTCGTGGCGGGATGGAAGGTGCCGGCACCCACTTCCATGTCATAGGGCTGCAGGATGACGCAGCCCTGTTCAGCCCAGAAACGCTGGAGGGTGAGGATCAGCCCCTGAAAGGAGCGAAGGGGGTCAAGCGAAGCTGATGACATGATTTGCTGGTCTCAATGAGCGGCGCGCAACCTAGTGGCGGGCCCGCAGCAGGTCAAATCAGGGCATGAATGATGGATGAATGCGAGGCTCAGTCAGCATTCAGCCGCGGCATGGCAAAAAGCAACCCATCGACGGATGCTCATGCCGCCGGTGACCCCCACTCTCCCTTGCCGGCCTTCTCCAGAAGGCCGGCTTCTTCTTTTTCAGGGGCGCTCCTGCGGCTATCATCGGATTTTTAGTCAGCCATTTCGAGACCCCATGACCATTTCGCGCCCCTTTCGGAATCCGATCGCTATTGGGATCCTGCCTCTCATCCTGTTCCTTTTGCTGACAAGCGGGGCCCTGGCCCGTTCAAGGCTTGAATCCACACTTCTGAAATATGCGATCCCGTCGGGCGGCTCGGCTGGTGGGGGAGGGCATGGCCAGAAATCGAGCTTTCCAGAAGCCAAACGCACCTGCATCAAGCGGGATCGGCTGGTCATGACCCGGCAAGGCTTCGTGCGCCGGAAAGTCGACGTCTGCACCTGATCAGCCAAGATCAAGCAGCGCTTCGCCCCGACTGATCGCCTCGATCCGCTCTGTAAAGCTCCCATCCGCCTCATGCAGGACGAGTGCCGGGAGCAGGGTCAGTGGCGCCCGACTGCCGCGGATGCCGGAGACAAGCAGTCGAATCGCCGGTCCCTCCGCCCGGGCATGGATCGGCATGAGGCGAAGGGCGCCGAGCCGCCCCTTGCAGGCTGGCAGGAGGGTGGCGAGCTGGCTGGCGTGAAGGATCATGACCACCCGTGCGCCCGGCCGGGTGAGAGACGCCACAGCTCGCAGCCAGGCGCCCAGGCCGTCCGGGTCATCCTGGGAGCTGATGCCGGTATGCGCCCGGGCCCGGTCCGCATTGGGCGAGATCCGGGTCTGGCCTGCCGCATACCAGGGCGGATTGGTGAGCAGGGCATCAGCTTTGAGGCCGTCGAGCCCGGCCTTGCGGCGGGAGGCTGACGACAGGGCGTCTGCCTCGATCACCTCGGCCTGGCCGGAGAGCCCATTCAGGCCGATGTTTTCGCGGGCAAAGGCGGCGGTTGACCCATCGACCTCGATGAGCAGGACCCGAAGCTCGGGGCAGCGCCGGGCAACGGCCAGCCCGGCCGTCCCCACCCCGGCCCCCAGATCGATCAGCAGCCCCTCCGGATGCCCGGCAGCCGCAGCGAGCAGGACGGCGTCGGTTCCCGCCCTATGGGCGCCCTTGAGGGGTTGGCGCAGCTGCAGGCGCCCGCCCAGCAGCAAGGCGAGATCACTCTGCGTATCATCCATGACCGGAATCCGGGGGAGTCAGCTCGTCGCCGTAGCCGAAGTCTGAAAGCACATGGCGCGCCCGTCGCTGATCATCCTCATGGACCAGAACCCGGCGGGGCAGGAAGCCGACGGACCCTTCCAGCGCGCTCATGTTCTGGTCGGCAATGAGGAAGCGAATGTTTTCGGCGTGGAACAGGGCCTCGATGCGCGACAGCAGCACGAGATCATTCGTGCGAAGGATTTGATGCATGGCTCATCCGGGGCTGGCTGAAGCGCGTAAGTCAAAGGTGCCAGACGGTTGCATGCCGGGGTTTGGGCTGCAAGGCCAGCCCGGCGCGAGGTGCAAGGCTTGCTCCGGCCCCCGCGGGCCCGTAAGTTGCGCCCGCTTTCAAAGTTGGGAGTTGGGGTGTGGGTGTCGTTGTTCCTCTGGACGAAAAGCCGAAAGAAGCCGAGCTCGCCGGGCTCATGGCCCTCACGGCGGCTGATCTCGAACGGGTCAACCAGACGATCCTGTCGCGCACGGGCTCCGACGTCACCATGATCCCCGAGGTGGCAAACCACCTTATTTCTTCGGGCGGCAAGCGCCTTCGCCCCCTCCTGACCATCGCGATGGCAGGCATCTGCGACTATCGCGGCGAGGGGCACATCAAGCTGGCCGCCTCGGTCGAATTCATGCACACCGCGACGCTCCTCCACGACGATGTGGTCGACCAATCCGACATGCGCCGCGGCAAGGCGGCCGCTCGGATGCTCTGGGGCAACGAAGCCAGCGTGCTGGTCGGTGATTTCCTCCTCGGCCAGGCTTTCAAGATGATGGTCGAGGTGGGTTCGCTCGCCTGTCTGGACGTCCTGTCCACTGCCGCCTCGGTCATCGCCGAGGGCGAGGTGATGCAGCTTTCCGCGGCCAAGCGCACGGATACGAGCGAAGACGAATATCTGGCGGTTATCCGTGCCAAGACGGCCGCGCTTTTTGCTGCGGCCAGCGAAGTCGGCCCGATTCTCGCCATTCGCTCCAAGGCCGAGATTGCCGCCTGCCGGAGCTATGGCAACAACCTGGGCATCGCTTTCCAGCTGATCGACGATGCGCTCGACTATGGCGGGTCATCCGCCAAGCTCGGCAAGAATGTCGGTGACGACTTCCGCGAAGGCAAGATCACCTTGCCGGTCGTGCTGTCGTTCCGCCGTGGCTCGGAACAGGAGCGGGATTTCTGGCGCAGGACACTCGAGCGCAGCGAGATCCAGGATGGCGACCTTGAGACCGCTCTTGCGACAATGCGCCGCCATCGCGCGCTAGAGGATACTGTCGAACGGGCCCGCCACTACGGCGCTATGGCCCGGGACGCGCTGGAGCTTTTCCCGGCATCACGTTGGAAATCGGCTCTTCTGGACGTCGTGGACTTCTGCATCAGCCGCGCCCACTGAGGCTGATTGCCTACAGCATTTGTTAGCGAACATACGAATTTCCCTTGTTTGCGTCGCACAAGGGGAGTACAGCCCTCGACCGCGGCCGCCGACATGCGCGGTACTTTCGGCAGATCATCATGACAGCCGGTACGCAGGGCCAATCGAGCCCCGCCGATGCACTTTCGGCAACGCCTGACGCGTCTCAACACCATGAATCTGCTTCAACTGATGCAAAGCATCATGGGCCGTCACGCTACTGGCCTTTGTTCGTGGGCTGTATCGGGGTCGTTTATGGCGACATCGGGACGAGCCCGCTTTACGCCCTGCGGGAAGCCATCACTGCTGCGGGCGGGACGCAGGAGGTCATCCTGCGTGACGATGCGCTTGGGGTCCTCAGCCTGATTCTTTGGGCGCTGACGATCATCGTCACCCTCAAATATGTTGTCCTGCTGCTGCGCGCGGACAATCAGGGCGAGGGTGGAACCCTCTCGTTGATGGCCTTGGCACAGCGTGCACTTGGTCGCTCGACCCGCACGATCTTCCTGCTCGGCGTCTGCGGTGCAGCGCTGTTCTTCGGCGATGCCATGATCACGCCGGCGATTTCGGTGCTATCCGCGGTCGAAGGCCTCAAGCTCATCGAGCCAAGATTCGAGCCTTATGTTCTTTTGATCACCATCGTCATCATCATTGCCCTGTTTATCGCGCAGAAGCGCGGGACAGCCAGTGTGGCGGCCTGGTTTGGCCCCATCATGATCGTCTGGATGGTGATCATGGCCATCGGCGGAATTGTTCACATCGCCGACGATCCCGGCGTCATTGCGTCAATTGATCCACGCTATGCCGTTCGCTTCCTTGCGACCCATGGAATAGTCGGGATGGTGGCGCTGGGCGCTGTATTCCTCGCCGTGACAGGTGCGGAAGCGCTTTATGCGGACCTTGGCCACTTTGGGCCTGATCCGATTCGACGCGCCTGGGTCACTCTCGTCTTCCCGTGCCTTGCCTTGAACTATCTCGGACAGGGTGCGCTCGTCCTGGCCAATCCGAAGGCTCTGGAGAATCCCTTCTTCCGCCTCTATCCCGATTGGGCGCTCTTGCCGATCGTGCTGCTGGCAACTGTGGCAACCATCATCGCCAGCCAGGCCGTCATCACCGGCGCCTATTCCTTGACGCGACAGGCCATTCAGCTGCGCCTGCTGCCCCGCCTCGAGATCCGTCATACTTCGGCGGAGCATGAGGGGCAGATCTACATGCCGCAGGTCAACATGCTGCTGCTGATCGGCGTCATGTTGCTCGTCGTGTTGTTTGGATCGTCCGATCGACTTGCAACGGCATATGGAATCGCCGTCACGGGTACGATGGTCGTTACCGCCTGCCTCACCTTTGTGGTGGCTTGGAAGCACTGGAAATGGCCTGTGTGGGTAGCCGGCCTCGTCATGGCCCCGTTCCTTGCCATCGACCTCGTGTTCTTCGGTGCCAATTCCCTGAAGATCGTGGAAGGCGGCTACGTGCCTCTTGGCATTGCCGCAGGCTTCATGATCAGCATGTGGACATGGACGCGCGGCACCCGCATCCTGTTCGAAAAGACGCGGCGCGACGATATTCCGATGCGCGATCTCGTTGATCGTCTGGAAAAGAAGCCACCAATGCGCGTGCCCGGCACGGCTGTCTTCCTGACCAGTGATCCAGAGACCACCCCTTCGGCGCTCCTGCACAGTCTCAAGCACTACAAGGTGCTGCACGAAAAGAACGTCATGCTGACGGTCATCTCCACGAACGTTCCGCGTGTGCCGGTAGAAGATCGCATCCGCATGGAGCAGATCAGCGAGAGCTTCCATCGTGTCTCGATGAAGTTTGGCTACATGGACGAGCCCAATGTCCCCAAGGCCTTGGCGCTGTGCCGTAAGCTGGGTTGGAAGTTCGACATCATGTCGACGTCCTTCTTCCTGTCGCGCCGCTCGATCCGTATTGCCCAGCGAAGCGAGATGCCCAAGTGGCAGGACAATCTCTTCATCGTTCTGGCCCATAACGCCACCGATGCGAGCGAGTATTTCATGATCCCCACCGGTCGCGTGGTTGAAATCGGCACGCAGATCAGCGTGTGAGTCTTAGGCGACAGTCTCCCCTAGCGCAGGACTGTCGCCTTCGCCCACCAGCCGGGATGGTCACGCCGCAGCACCTTCGCGGCACGTGCGGCTGACCGGCAATTTTCGAAAAGCCCGAAGCAGGTAGCACCTGATCCGGACATGCGGGCCAGGCGACAGCCGGGCGTCACGGCCAGCACGCCGAGCACCTGTGCAATCGAGGGCGCGATGACGCTTGCCGCATCTTCCATGTCGTTGCGACCCTTGCGCAGGAGCGGCAGCAATGCCGTGAATTCAGCAGCCTTGCTGACGTCTGGATGCTTGCCAGCATGGCCCATTGTTCCCGGCGCGAGACCGATCTGGCTGAAGACGAGTCTTGTCTCAACCGCGACGCCGGGATTGACGAGCACTGCGAACAAGGGCGGCAACTTCAGAAGCGGGCCAAGGTCATCCCCGATCCCTGCCATCATGCGCGCCTGCGCAAGCACGCAGACGGGAACATCCGCACCACTCGCACGCGCCGCGTCCATCAGCCGGGGATCATCGAGCGAAAGTCCGTTCAGTTGAGCGAGCAGGCGCAGTGCAGCCGCAGCATCCGATGATCCACCGCCGACGCCAGCTGCCACGGGAAGGCGCTTGGTGAGATGGAAGGCACCAAGCTGAAGTCCGGGAACGCGCTCGCCCAGATGGCGCGCGGCACGAAGAACAAGATTGTCTTCACTGTCTCCCGCAGCGATGGCTGTCGGTCCATCGAGGGTGAGTGAGAGCGTGTCGCCTGGTACCAGTCGCAGGGTGTCTGCAACGCCTGCAAAACACACGAGGCTTTCGAGATCGTGGTAGCCGTCTGCACGACGTCCACGGATATGCAGGGTGAGATTGACCTTGGCCGGCGCACGGGTGACGAGCGCCGGCGTCCTGGCTGGATCAGCCGCCATTCTTCTCGCCATTGGCCTCGGCTGCGGCTGGCTTCGGTTCTTCCGCGATACCGCTCTCGATCTTCTTGAGGATATGCTCAAGGTCTTCAGGCTCAGGCCCAAGGTCTCGCGCATGGTTCCACTGGAACTGCGCTTCGAGCTTTCTGCCAATCTTCCAGTATACGTCGCCGAGATGGTCGTTGATGACGGGATCGCCCGGTTTCAGCTGGATGGCCCGCTCCATCTCGCGCAGGGACTCGTCATATTTGCCGAGCTTGTAGTGAGCCCAGCCAAGGCTGTCGATGATATAGCCATCAGTTGGGCGCAGCTCCACGGCACGGCGCAACAGGCGAAAGGCCTCATCGAGATTGAGGCCCTGATCAACCCAGGAATAGCCGAGATAGTTCAGAACCAGCGGCTGATCGGGCTGAAGTTCCATCGCTTTCCTGAAGTCGGCCTCAGCTTTCGGCCATTGCTTCGAGCGCTCGTAGGAAATGCCGCGGAAATAGAACAGTGTCCAGTCACCGCGCGCCGGCTTCTGCAGCAAATCGATGATGCGTGAATAGGTGTCGGCAGCCTCGGCGAATTGCTTGCGCGAGCGCTGCAGGTTGCCGAGCGCCGTGAGAGCTTCCACATCCTTCGGCTGCTCGGCGACAATGCCTTGCAGCTGCTTCAGCGCATCCTCCGAGCGACCCATGACTTCGAGGATGAGTCCAGACTGGATATCCGCATTGGTGCGCAGGGGCGACTTTTCCGGCACCAGCTCATAGGTCTCCAGGGCGCGCTCGTTCTGTTTTACGCGCTCATAGAGGTCGGCGAGGGTGATCACTGCCATGTCATTGTCGGGCGTGAGCGAAAGGGCCATGCGCAGATAGACCATGGCGATCATGGTATCGTTCTGCTGGCTGCCAAGTGCGCCCAGAAGATAGAGCACTTCAGCGGCACCGCCGACCGGATTGCGCACGAGGCGCTCCATGGGCTTGCCGG
Source organism: uncultured Hyphomicrobiales bacterium (assembly GCA_903889985.1). Classification (GTDB taxonomy): domain Bacteria; phylum Pseudomonadota; class Alphaproteobacteria; order Rhizobiales; family Beijerinckiaceae; genus Terripilifer. Next base: position 9,495 of record CAISZN010000604.1, read on the forward strand.
AGGCAAGATCCGCCAATGCTGCATTGATCAGCGGGTGCCTTGGCAGAAGCTGCGCAAACTCCTGATAAACGCTCGTTGCCTGCTCCCGGTCACCGTTCCGCGCGAGGAACCGTGCATAGGTGTCAACGATGCGCAGATTGGTCCGCTCGGCATCATAGGCGGCCTTGAGACGTTTCGCGGCTTCCGCCTTGTTGCCGGCGACATCGGCGATGAGGCCGGCATGATAGTCGCGCAGGCTCGCAAACCGCGGATCCTTGACCTGATCAGCTGTCTCGAGTGCCTTCTTTTGCTGGCCGCTTCCCGCATAGCTCCAAGCTGTCAGAAGGATGGCAGTAATGTCGCGCTGGTTGCCGCCGCCGGTCTTGGAAAGCCGCTCCCGAGCAGCATCCCACTTCTGCTCCTTGACCAGATTCAGGGCGAGGACGAGATGGGCAAGGCCATTGGTCTTGTCGAACCGCAGCAATCGGCTGGCATAGGCATTGGCATCCGCCGAATTGCCGTTCGCGAGCGAGGCGATGAAAGCGCGCTCAATCAGCTCCCGATTGTTGGGATCCTTGCGCAGGACTTCGCGGAAGTAGGTGGCGGCCGCCAGCGTATCCCGGTTCGCATCGGCCACAAAGGCGGACAGATAATTCCCCGCCCGACTGGTGGTCACTTCAAAGGGGGCCGAAACGCTGATTGACTGGCGCGCCAAGGCACCGCCAGCACTTGTCAGCAGGACCGATGTCATGGCGGTAGCGAGGAAGACGCGGCGGAGAGCGGATGATGACACGAGAGAACCGTCTTTCTCAGCGGTCGTGGCGCGACGCACCTGCTCGCGACCGCGGCAAATCAGAAGTTTCATGACCGAAGATGGCGGTTTTGAGTCCGCCCGGCAAGTGGAAAGCGCCCGCCGGGCTGAGACTTACAGGCCGGCCGGCGGCCCGCCCCCGGGAGCTCAGCGCAGGTCGATCATCCGCTGCACGCTGGCGCGCGCCCGCACCGCGAGGGCCGGGTCGATCATGACTTCCTCGCGCAGATAGACGAGGCTGTCGAGGATCTTAGGCAGGGTGATCCGCTTCATGTGCGGGCACAGGTTGCAGGGCCGCAGGAATTCCGTCGTCCCGTCGGACTCCGCCGCCACATTGTCCGCCATGGAGCATTCGGTCACGAGGACCACGCGCCTGGGCTTCTTCGTCTTGACGAAGTCGATCATGGCGGCCGTCGAGCCCGCAAAGTCAGCCACAGCGACGACTTCCGGAGGGCACTCCGGGTGGGCGATGATCTGCACCGACGGATCGTCCGCGCGGTAACGCAAGAGGTCCGCCGCAGTAAAGCGCTCATGCACCTCGCAGGCGCCGTGCCAGGCGATGATCTTCACCTTGGTCTGCGCCTGGACATTCTTGGCCAGATATTGGTCAGGCAGGAAGATCACCCGGTCCGAGCCGAGGCTTTCCACGACCTGAAGGGCATTCGAGGAGGTGCAGCAGATGTCGACTTCCGCCTTCACCTCGGCTGATGTGTTCACATAGGCCACGACTGGTACACCGGGATAGCGCTGGCGCAGCAGCCGCACATCGGCGCCCGTGATCGATTCCGCCAGCGAGCAACCTGCCTTTGAATCCGGGATGAGGACGGTCTTCTCCGGGCTGAGGAGCTTTGAGGTCTCGGCCATGAAGTGCACGCCGCCCTGGATCAGGATGTCGGCTGTGCTGGAGGCAGCGAGCTTGGCGAGCTGCAGCGAGTCGCCCACCACGTCCGCGACGCAGTTATAGATCTCAGGCGTCTGGTAGTTGTGCGCCAGAATGACCGCATTGCGTTCCTTCTTGAGGTCGTTGATGGCCTTCACATAGGGAGCGTGGAAGGGCCACTCGACCGAAGGAATGACGCTCTTCACGCGCTCATAGAGATGGGCGGTCTCGCGCTCCACCTCCGGGGTCCAAGCAAGATTCGGCATGGGCAGGACGCCGAAGCGTTCTGCAGCCGTCAGGAGGCCCGTCGAGATCGGTGCCTGACCTATCGTGGCGCTCTGGATCAGCATGGTACCCCTCCAACTCTCTTATGCTCGAACTGAGCATAAGATGGTCCGAAAAAAGCTCGCCATCTCGGCGAGAACCCATCGGAAGCCATCCAGCTCCCGTCACGGAGCTGTCTTATACTCTTCCCGAGCATAAAGGTAGTGGCCCAGCCAAAATATTTAAAGGGCGCTCTGCGAATTTGCCTCAGCCAGGAAGCGGGATGAATTCTGTTTCTCCGGGCACCTTCTGGAAGCGGCCCGCCAGCCAGTCTGCTTTGGCGGAGTCGATCCGGTCCTTGCTGGCGGAGACGAAATTCCACCAGATGTGGCGGGGCCCGTCCATGGGCTCGCCTCCCAGCAGCATCACGCAGGACGCTTCGAGCGCGCGCACGGTGATGGAGTCTCCAGGCCGCAGGACGAGCAGGGAGCCCGCCTCGAACCGGTCACCTGCGATTTCGATCGCGCCGGAGACGATGTAGAGCGCACGCTCCTCATGGGTCGGGTCGATCGGCAGGCTGTGGCCCGAAGCGACACTCAGGTCGACATAGAGGGTCTCGCTGACCGTCGGCACCGGCGATGTTGCGCCATAGGCGGAACCCAGCACGATCCGGCCACTGACGCCCAGGCTTTCGATGAGCGGCATCGTGTCCATGGGATGGTGGGCAAAGGCGGGGGCCATTTCCTCCCGATTGGCAGGCAGGGCGAGCCAGGTTTGCAAGCCCCACAGGCGCTGTCCCTGCCGGCGCATGGCCTCGTCGGTTCGCTCGGAATGAACAATGCCGCTTCCGGCGGTCATCAGATTGACAGCGCCGGGCCGGATCGGCTGGACGAAGCCCAAAGAGTCCCGGTGCAGGATCTCGCCTTCGAAGAGATAGGTGACCGTGGAAAGGCCAATGTGCGGATGCGGACGAACGTCCATGCCGGTGCCCGGATCAAAGATCGCAGGACCCATCTCGTCCAGAAAAATGAAAGGGCCGACCATCTGACGACCGGCAGCAGGCAACGCACGCCTGACAGAGAACCCGCCGATGTCGCGGGAGCGTGGGACGATCAGTTGCTCGACATGGGCGTTGTAGGGGCCGGACAAGGTGGACATGGGAGCCTCCCGCAATCGGATGCCAATTTAGATGGAGCCTCAGCCACAAAACACCAGTGCTGCAGATCCAACCTTGCCCGCCTGCAAGCCTCTATGGCTCAGCCCACGTCGAGTGGTTCGGTGCCTTTTGGCTTTCCGTCAGCGCTGAGCGAGATCTTGTCGATGCGGGCCTCCGCTGATTTCAGCATGGCTTCACAATGGACTTTCAGGGCTTCGCCGCGCTCATAAAGGCCGATGGAGGCCTCGAGGCTGACGCTTCCCTTCTCAAGCTGGTCGACGATGCCCTCAAGCTCGCGCAGGGCTTCTTCGAAGGACAGGGTGGCGACGGCAGGCAGGTCGGTCATTCCAGATCGTCTCTCATGTGGTTCGTCCCTATAGCACGGGAAGATCAGCCGCGCAGGCCGACCCTCAAGCCCGGCGCCGGGCGCTCCTGCAGCACCTCGCGACGGAAGCGGAAGAGGGCTGCTGGCCTGCCACCGGTGGCATGTGACATCTCACCCGTCGGCTCGACCACGGCCGAGGATTCCACCAGCCGGCGGAAATTCTGCTTGTGGAGGTGACGGCCCGAAATCGCCTCGGCGGTGCGCTGCAGGGCGGTCAAAGTGAAGGTCTCTGGCATCAGCTCGAAAATGACGGGCCGGTATTTCATCTTGGCGCGCAGGCGACCCATGGCCGTGGCCAGAATGCGTCGGTGGTCATAGAGCATGGGCTCGCCGATTTGTTCGACGGCAGGGGCTTGAAGCTCTCGACCATCCTGCCGGGCCTCCTCGACGAGGCCCGCCTCATAGAGCAGCTCGTATCTCTCGAGGACGTTTTCCTCGTTGAAGGCTGATTCCTTGCCCCCAAACAGCAGCCTCACGCGCTCCGCCCTCGACAGGACGCGGGTCGAACCCCAGCCGGGAGCCTCTCGCGTCCATGTTTCAAGCTGGGGCAGGATGACACTATCGAGCAGCGCAGGACGGCCGCCGCGCCAGTCCTCCCAGGGGAGGAAGTCATACCAGAGGCGGAAATCCGCCGAAGCCGCAACCTGTCCGGCCCCATGTTCATCGCCGATTCGCGTGAGCGCGAGATAGCCGACGGAAACGACATGTGGTTCCCGGTCGCTGGCCTGCGCATGACGGCCGCGATCGCCGAAGGTGTAAAGCTGCTCGACATAGCCCAGCGGCGCTCCGGTCTGTTCGGACACCCACGCGCGCAGGCCGATCTCGAAGGTGCGATGCGCCACGGGATCGAAGGGACCCGAGGGTAGGGCCGAGTTTGCGCCACCATCGGGATGGGTCAAAAGGATGGTAGGTGAATCGTCGCGCACGGCCACGATGGCGGCAGTGAGGCCGACCTCGATGGGCAATGTTGCTGAATGATGGGATGTCATGGCGGGCGCAATTCCTGCGCCCTTATGGCACAGGAGCCCGCGTGAAGCACCAGTCCAGGAGGCGGGCTCCACACCAGCTTCGACTTGCCAAAAGCCACCACCCGACGCATCAGGAACCATGAGCGAAGCAAGGGCCATCACATTCTACATAGATGCCGACGCCTGCCCGGTGAAGGCCGAGGCCTACAAGGTTGCCGAGCGCTATGGCCTCAAGGTCTTCGTCGTGGCCAACAGCTTCATGCAGGTGCCGCGCGATCCGATGATCGAGCGGGTCATCGTCCCCGCCGGCATGGATGTCGCCGACGATTGGATCGCGGAGCGGGTCAGCCGGGGTGACGTGGTGATCACGGCGGATGTGCCCCTGGCCGATCGCTGCATCAAGGCGGGCGCTGACGTGATTGCACCCTCGGGGAAGCCCTTCTCGCCTGATTCCATCGGTATGGCGCTGGCAACCCGCAATCTCATGACCGATCTGCGTAGCGCCGGTGAACAGACGCGCGGGCCCGCGCCCTTCTCGCCGCGTCAGCGCTCGGATTTTCTTTCGGCGCTCGACCTCGCCGTGGTCAGACTGAAACGCGCCGGTTTCGCCGATGGCAAGCGCTAGTCGATCTCGAGCGTGAAGGGCACGCCCTCCATGCAGTCCGCGCCACGGCCGATGGCACGGATTGAACGCACCATGCGTCCTCCGCGGCCCAGCAACTGGTCAGCATGGCTCACCAGGAGACTGTTGGGCGTCGCTGTCGGGGAGGCCAGACGCAGTGCCTGTGCAATCTCCTCCTCGCTGCGCTGGGGAGCCAGCGCGCAGATAGCGATATAGGCTGCAGCAGTCGAACGGCTCACCCCCGCAAAGCAGTGGATCAGCATGGGCTCTTGCCGATCCCATGCCCGCACGAAAGCCAGAAAATCTTCCACATGTTGGACATCGGGTGCTTCATGTCCATCCAGGGGCTCGGTGATGTCGGATATGGCCACACGGTGATGTCGCTCGGGCGCGATCAGGGCCGGGCGGGTCACGGGATAGTCCGCCTTCAGCAAGGTCACGAGGCTGCGTGCGCCGGTCTGGGCAACAGTCTCCTCGATATGTGTGAGCGGGCAAACGTGCAGGCGGGGCATGGCTTCTCCGGACGAATCGCCTGGGACAGGATGCGGTCCTCCTGTCATCCAATCGTGTCGAGTATTTGAACGGGAGGGGTCAGCCCGTCGACATGTCTGCTTCGAGCGCGCGGAACATGGTGAGGAACCGGTCTTCAGCCTGATCTGAATCCATGGGCGTCAGGAGCGGCTCGATGTCCCGCATGGGAATGTCCGGCTTCCCAAAGAACTTCTCGGCCTCCGCCACGCTGAATCCTGCAAGCCGCGTCGCCTCGATGAAGGCTGCCCAGCGGTCGGCCTGCTTGACGATCTTGGCAAGCGGTGTGGGTTGTTCTGCCGGAAGCGAGAAGCGCATGTGGATCGCCCCCAGCAGCCTGTTTTCGAAATTCTTGTAGGTCGCCCCCACCGCGGCCTTGAAGGGGGAGATGATGTCGCCGATCACATATTCCGGCGCGTCGTGCAGAAGGGCCATCATGCGCCAATGGGCGGGCAATCCACGATCGATGGCAACGGCGATCCGCTCGACCAGCAGCGAGTGCTGCGCGACCGAAAAGATGCGCGGGCCACGGGTCTGTCCATTCCAGCGTGCGACGCGGGCAAGCCCGTGGGCAATGTCCTCGATCTCCACATCGAGCGGCGAAGGATCGAGCAGGTCGAGCCGGCGTCCCGATAACATGCGCTGCCAGGCGCGCGCGGGCTCTTTACCCTTGGCCATCAAAGCTTCTCCGCAAGCGCGGCGCATTCGGCATGGCGATAGCAACCGACGAGATGATCATTGACCATGCCCACCGCCTGCATGAAGGCGTAGACAATTGTGGGTCCAACGAAGTTGAAGCCCGCCTTCTTCAGGTCCTTCGAAATGCGCTGCGAGAGATCGGTCTGCGCCTGCATCTCGCCCATGTGGCGCAGCTTGTTCTGGATCGGCCGCCCGTCGACGTAACGCCAAAGATAATTGTTGAAGCCCTCGCGGGCCTCGATCTCGAGATAGACGCGAGCCGAGGTGATGCTGCTCTCGATCTTGGATCTGTTGCGAACGATTCCGGCATCACTCATCAGGCGCTCCACATCCTTTGTTGTGAAACGCGCGATCTTTTGTGGATCGAAGCCGCGAAAGCCCTTTCGGAAGCTGTCGCGCTTGCGCAGGATCGTGATCCACGAAAGGCCCGCCTGAAAGCCATCGAGCAGCAGCTTTTCGAAGAGGGCACGGCTGTCGAATTCGGGAACACCCCATTCCGTGTCGTGATAATCGACGTAGATCGGATCATGACCTGGCCAGTCGCATCGGTGCAGGCCATCGTCGTGGAGGACTGGCAGGCGAAGGGGCTTTGGAGGGGACGTCATGACCGAGACCTAGGCCGCGACGGCCGCGAGTGCAATCCCGGCGGCGGTAACCGGAATTCCAGAGGTGCTCGCTTCCAGAAGACGGTCCGTGCGGAGCAGCGCAAGGCCATCGAGACCGGTGGTGCTGCCGCTGGTGCCGATCTCGATCTCGCCCATCATGACAGGCGTTCCTGCCGGCGGGGGCGCAGTTTCGTACTGTACCTGGACGATGCGCTTGCGGGCTGTTCCACGATGTTCAACCCGCGAGACCACTTCCTGGCCGACATAGCAGCCCTTTCGGAAGTCGACGCCGTGCAGCAGGTCCATGTTGGCCTCATGGGGGAAGGTCTCCCCATAGGCGAAATCCGTCCCACCCTCCGGTACGCCACAGGCCACCCGCAGGGCGGTGTAGGCCGCGATATCGGATTGGAGCGTCATTGGGGGAGGAGCAAGCCAGCGCAGTCCCATCATTGTGTGACGCGGATCTGGTCCAGCTACGGCGCCTGCAGGCGGCGCAAGGCCATCCCAACTGGTACCGGAGACCCACTGGCCGCTCACCTCGTCCAGAGCGATCTTTGCCCGAAGCCGATACATTTTCAGGCGCTTCAGAAAGTCGGCTGCGAGTGGGGCCGGGCAATCGATCAGGAATTGCGCTCCGTCGCCATTGGACACTTCATGGGCAAAGAAATCTGTGATGATCTTGCCCTGGGGTGTGAGGAGGGCGCCAAAGCCGGGGCGCCCGGGGGTCACCGCCACCATGTCGCAGGTCACGAGCCCCTGCAGGAACTGGCGGGCACCTTCGCCTGCGACGCTCAGAACGGCGCTTTTCTCCAGTGTGATGGATGGCATTCTCGTTCAGATCCCCAGCGTGGCCTTGAATGGCCCTCGCCTCTAAAGTAAGCCGCCTGCACGGGCAGACAAGGCAAGCGGAGCAGCCGCCATGACGCAGACCTATGATCTCATCCTCAAAGGCGGCACTCTGGTCAACCATGATGGCGAAGGCCGCCGGGACCTCGGCATCCTCGCGGGCACCATAGCTGCCATCGGCGACCTGTCGCAGGCCTCAGCCGGGCAGGTCATCGACTGCACGGGCCTCCACATCCTGCCCGGTGTCATCGACAGTCAGGTGCATTTTCGCGAGCCAGGCCTGGTCCACAAGGAAGATCTTGAGACTGGCTCCCGCGCGGCGGTTCTGGGGGGCGTCACGGCCGTCTTCGAAATGCCCAACACCAATCCGCTGACGACCTCGGCCGAGGCGCTCGCCGACAAGGTGGCGCGCGGCCATCACCGGATGCATTGCGATTTCGCCTTCTGGGTCGGCGGCACCCACGAGAATGCCAAGGACATTCCCGAGCTGGAGCGGTTGCCGGGAGCTGCCGGCATCAAGGTCTTCATGGGATCCTCGACCGGCTCCCTGCTCGTCGAGGACGACCCGGGCGTGGCGGCGATCCTTGCCAAGACCAGCCGTCGCGCGGCCTTCCATGCCGAGGACGAATATCGCCTCGAGGAGCGCAAGCACATCCGCGTGAAGGGCGACCCAAGCTCCCACCCGGTCTGGCGCGACGAGATCACTGCGCTCCAGTGCACCCAACGCCTCGTGCGCATTGCCCGTGCCCAGCGTGCCGTCATCCATGTGCTGCATGTCTCGACGGGCGAGGAGATCGACTTCCTGCGCGACCACAAGGATGTGGCGAGCGTCGAAGTCACGCCGCATCACCTCACGCTTGATGCCAGCCTCTATGCCACCATCGGCACCAAGCTGCAGATGAATCCACCGGTGCGCGATGCCAGCCATCGCGACCGGATCTGGACCGGCCTTCATCAGGGCGTCGCCGATATCCTGGGCTCCGACCATGCGCCTCATACGCTGGAGGAAAAGGCGAAGACCTATCCCGACAGCCCGTCAGGAATGCCCGGTGTGCAGACGCTGGTGCCGGTCATGCTCGACCATGTGGCCAAGGGGCGTCTCAGCCTCGCCCGCTTCGTCGACATGTCGAGTGCGGGTCCCGCCCGACTGTTCGGCATTGCGCGCAAGGGCCGCGTTGCGGTGGGCTATGACGCCGACCTCACCATCGTCGACCTGAAGAAGCAGCGCACGATCACCAACGACTGGATCGCCTCGCGCTGCGGCTGGACGCCCTATGATGGCGTGAAGGTCACCGGTTGGCCCATCGGCACCTTCGTGCGTGGCAACAAGGTCATGTGGGAAGGCGAGCTCACGACACCCTCACAGGGCGAGGCCGTTCGCTTCTGGCAGGATCTCTGAGCTTCAACCAGCCCAGAAGAAATGCCATGTCCCGTCGGCGCCGATGCCGACGCGATCAAGCGTGAGGCTGTCGAGATGGGTGAAGCGCACGCAGCGCAGGAGTGCGAGTCGCGCATCGGGATTGCTCGGCCAGTCTGGCTTCAAGGCTGCATAGGGCCAGACATAGGTAACCGATGAACCCTGAGTGAGGCGTGCGAAGGGTTGCGCGAAGATCGCCTGCAGCAGCGACAGGATTTCCTGTCCCTTGCCGTCATGGGAGCGCTTCTTCAGCGCCTCGATCACATCGGCGAAGCGCTTGGGCTGCTCTTCACCTCGCCCGAAAATCGGCAGGGTTTCATTGCGCTCAACGGCAGGACGCAGCAGCTCGGTGTCATGCGCGTCGACCGCAGCGAGGATAAGGTCGCGCATGGCGCTGACGCGTGGCGGAAGGAACGCCGTTGCATCGAAAGGCCCCTCAACCCTGTCGCCGGGGGATTGTGTCGCCAACGGCTTCTTCACGCAGCCCCCACGCTTAGCTGCTGACTGGCTGGTCCGCGCCATCAGCCTGCAAAGCCTAATCCTGCAATGGAATCCTGGCATCCCGCACGATGCCTTTGAACTTTTCCACTTCGACCTTGTAGTAGGCTGAAAACTCGTCAGGTGTGCTGGCGACCGGATCAACCGCAAAGCCTTCGAGCTGCTTCAGCACGTCAGGCAAAGCGAGGACTTTCTTCGATTCCTCATAGATGCGCTCGATCGCCTCGCGCGGCGCCTTCGCCGGCATGAGGAAAGCCTGCCAGCCACCGGAGTCGAAGCCCTCGATCCCCTGCTCGGCGATAGTTGGCAGGTCGAGGCCCGTGGCGCGGCGGTTGGCCGTGACGGCCAGCCCTCGGATCGCTCCGGTCTGCACCTGCTGCTTGCCGGTGGAGACGGGCACGATGGCAACATCGACCTGACCGCCCATCAGCGCGGCGATCACTTCCCCATCGCTGCGGAACGGCACCATTGTCAGTTCGATTCCGGCACGCAGCTTCAACAGCTCCATGGTCAGGTGCAGCGGATTGCCAACACCCGTGCCCCCATAGTTGAGCGCGCCTTTCTTTTCCTTCGCATAGGCGATGAACTCTTGCAGGTTCTTCGCCGGGAAATCCGGGCGCGCC
>CAISZN010000605.1 GCA_903889985.1 uncultured Hyphomicrobiales bacterium
CGCAGGTCATGATTGATCTTCGCCACCGCGAGCCCAAGGGCCGCGAGATTCTTCTTTTCCTTCAGCTCGCGTACCAGCGCATTCTGCATGGTCGCAAGGGCGGACTCGGCAACGCCGATCTCGTCGCCACGGTGCGAGGGTTCGACAATGCGCGTCTCATCCTCGGGCGCCGCACCGAAGTCCATGATGGTCGAGGTGAGATGGCGCACGGGGCGCAGCACCATCCAGTGCAGGGCGAGAAAGCCGAAGCAACCAACGATGCCGGAGATGAACAGCGAGATGAGCAACATGTTCACCGAATAGCGTCGCATTGCCTTCACGAGCGGTGCCTCGTCCAGCGTGAGTTCGAGGAACTCAGCATCGCCCGGGCCATCGCCCACGAGCTTCAGCACGCGCCCTTCAGGCGCAAACAGGGTGCGAAAGGCAGCGGTGATCGAGTCGAGCGTCGTCGCCTGGCGCATGTCAAAACTCTCGTCCACATGCTCTGGCATGTTGGACACGGCGAGCAGGCGGCGGGTGTCCTTGACCTTGGTGACGATGGTGCGCGCACCCACACTGCCAAGGATTTCTTCGGCGAGTTCGTCGGGCACCATGTCGAGGGGCGCTGCCTCGAAGACGAGCGCGGCGGTATTGGCGGCGCTCAGCCGGTCATGCAGCCAGTTGTTGCGGAAATTCGAAACCAGCGGAACGTAGATCGCCACCTCGGCCAGCGCCACGAAGAACAGGATGAGGAAGACGATGCGGCTCGCAAGGCCAAAGCGAACCGGCCGCAGATCCTGCGGCGGGACGTTGGGACTTGCTGGCACCAGTTCCGTCATGTTTCCCACATCACCCAAGGATGCGCATGAGGCGCAGGGCCCGCTTCAGCCATGGGCTGCGCAGGCTCGGCCCATAGGACAGCACAGCCGCCCGCCGCGAGACCTCCGACAGGGTCGGATAGGGCAGGACGGTCTGGGCGATGTCCTGAATTTTCAGCCCCTGGTCTACGGCGAGCTGCCAGAACCCGATCAGTTCGCCCGCATGGGGACCAACGATTCCCGCTCCCAGGATCTGTCCCTTGCGGCCGGTGACGACCTTGATGTGGCCGCGCGTCTGCCCGTTGGCCTGAGCCCGGTCATTCTCGGCAAAGGGCCAGCGCAGGACATTGACCGCGTGTCCGTCTGCGATCGCCGCGGCCTCTGTGAGGCCGGCAACCGCGAGCTCGGGATCCGTATAGGTGACCCGCGGAATGGCCGTTGGCCGCAGCCGCGCCGACAGGCGGAACAGGGCGCTGCGCAACACGAGGCTCGCATGATAGCTCGCTGCATGGGTGAACTGGGCCCCGCCCGCCACGTCCCCCACCGCATAGACCTTGGCATTGGTCGTGCGCAGGTCCGAGCGCACGGTGATGCCCGTGCGGGTGAAACCGATGCCCGCTGCCTCGAGCCCCAACCCCTCCACATTCGGACGGCGGCCGGCGGCGACCAGCAGGTGAGAGCCGGCCAGTGGCGCCTGCCCTTCCCCCTCGAAATGGACATGGAACCCTCCCGCCGAAGGCTCGATGTGGGAGATCGTCACCCCTTCGCGGATTTCGACGCCCTCGGCCCGCAGGCCAGCCAGGACTTCGCCCGCGAGTTCGGGATCCTCGCGCGACAGGGCATTCGCCCCTTCGAGCACGGTGACCGCGCTGCCGAGCCTGCGAAAGGCCTGGGCCATCTCAAGGCCGATGGGACCGCCGCCGATGATGACCAGATGGCCCGGACGCTCGGCCAGGTCGAAGATGGTCTCGTGGGTGAGGACGCGGACAGTCTCGATCCCCCGGATCGGGGGGATCGCCGGGCTTGAGCCCGTGGCCACGATGAAGCGGCGCGCCTTGATGACCGCGCCCCCTGCCTCGACCGTCCTGCGATCGGTGAAGCGGGCCGTGGCGCGGATCACGTGCACGCCCAGGGCCTTGAAGCGCGCCTGCGAGTCCGTGGGGGCGATATGGGCGATGACGCCCTTCACATGGGCGCGAACCCTCTCGAAATCGACGTCAGGCTCGCTGGCCGCAATCCCGAACCGGCCGGCGCTGCGGATCGCCTGCGCAGCGGCCCCCGCCGAGAGGAGGGCCTTCGAGGGCACGCAGCCCGTATTGAGGCAGTCGCCGCCCATGAGGCCCTTTTCGACGAGCACCACGGAGGCTCCCATCAGGGCGGCAGCTGCAGCCACGGACAGGCCGCCGGAGCCGGCACCGATGACACACAGGTCAGGACGAAGGGGGTCGGACATCCGTGCTCCGCTCAGCCCTGACGAGGGGCGCGCCAGCGGCGCATCAGGACGGGGATCAATGCCACGAGCCCAAGCGCGGCAAGGGCGCCGATGAGCTGGGGGGTAACAAGCTGGCTCAATGAGAGATGCATGGCGCAACCCTGAACGCCGGAGGCAAGGCACCTCTCATAGGCCTGTTTCTGCGCCAGCGCCACGCTGTCGAGCCCCGCGCCTGCAAAAGCAAAAGCAAATGTGCCGGGCAGGATGCCTACCGCCGTGGTCCAGACATAGGTGCGCAGCGGAATGCCCAGAAGGGCCGGGGCGAGATTGACCGCCCAGAAGGGGAAGGCCGGCACGAGACGCAGGAAGAGCATGTAGGAAACCGCCCCCTCCTCGAAACCCTTGCGCAGGCGCGCAACGAAGGGGCCCGCCCGGTCGCGCAGCAGGTCCCCGAAGGATGATCCCGCCGCAAGGAAGAGCAGGGTCGCCCCCAGGGTTGCGGACACAACCGCCACCGAGCCGCCGAGGACGCCTCCGAAAAGCAGGCCGCCTGCGACCGTGAGCAGGCTCGCCCCGGGGATCGACAGGGTGACCGCCACCACATAGACGAGGCCAAAGGCCATGAGGGCGAAGGCCCGGTTCGCCGAAACCCAGCCTGCCAGGCGCCCGCGGCTCGCCACGAGGTCGTCGAGGGTGAGGTAGCGGTGGGCGCCGGAGGCAAGGACAGCAACCGTAGCCAGCAGAATGACCGCGAGCGGCAGGAATCTGCGCCAGGCCGGGCGCCTTGCGCGCCCCTGCATTGCCGTCCCGGTGTCCTGACCCGTCATTGCTGCCCTTTCCGGCCTGATCTGGTTGGCTGTTCTGATTGACTTGCGGCCGGGCTTGCTCTTATAAGGCCGCACTCGATTTCGGCCCATGCCGGCGTCGTATGTACGCGTGGGAAGCTTCCCCGTGGCATGCCCGTCCAAACGGCCGTCTGACACCTCGAACACAAGGACATCTGGCGGGTCAGCAGACCGACGCTTGATCAGTCCCGTACAAAACCGGAGTAAAGCCGTGAAGCGGACCTATCAGCCCAGCAAGCTCGTGCGCAAGCGCCGGCATGGTTTCCGCGCCCGCATGGCCACCGTCGGCGGCCGCCGCGTGGTTGCTGCCCGGCGCGCCCGCGGTCGCAAGCGCCTCTCCGCCTGAGGGCGCGAGGCTTTCCATCCCAGAGGGCCATCTGCCCATGACCGGTTCCGGCTTCGACAGCACCAGCGACGAACCCGGCGCCGGCGCTTTTGCGCGTCTGAAGGTCCGGGCCGACTTTCTGAGGGCGGCAAAGGGCTCACGCTTCCATAGCCGCTGCTTTTCCATGCAGATGGCGGCAGCGGATCCGGGGCCTGCCCGGATCGGCCTGACCGTGACCCGCAAGACCGGGACTTCGACCGAGCGCAACCGCATCCGCCGACGCCTGCGCGAAGCCCTTCGACTGGGTGCGGTGGCTGCAGCCAGCCCCGGTCAGGACTATGTGATCGTCGCCCGACGCGACCTTCTCTGCGAGCCCTTCACCGCCCTGCAGGCGGACCTGAGCCGAGCCTTTGACAAGATCCGGCGTCCCCGCCCCAAGGGCGGTTCGCGCCCACCCGCCGGCGAGACCTGACCGGCTCCCCCTTCCTGCCGCCTTCGAGCGATCACCGAGTTTCCCGACCGATGCGTGAAGACCAGAAGAACCTCTTCCTTGCCATGGGCCTGTCGCTGCTGGTGATCATTGGCTGGCAGTATTTCTATGCTGCGCCCAAGCTCGATGCCTCGCGCCAGACCGCGGCGCAGGTCGACAGCCCGAAGACCCCGCCCGCCCCCAGCGCGACGCCCGCAGCCCCCGGCGAGCCTCAGGCGCCGGGCACGGCCCCCGCCCCGTCGACCAGCGTGTCCGACATCGCCCAGCCGCGTGAAACAGTTCTCGCCTCCGGCAAGCGCGTCACCATCGATACGAAGAACCTGAAGGGTTCCATCCCGCTCAGCGGCGCCCGCCTCGACGACGTGTCGCTGAAGGCCTTCCACGAGACCGTGGACCCCAAGAGCCCCAACATCGACCTGCTCTCGCCGGCCGGAACGCCACATCCCTACTATGTGGAAACGGGCTTCATCGCGCCTGCCGGCGCCACCACCGCCCTGCCCAAGGGCGACACGGTCTGGAGCGCCGATTCCGACACGCTCACCACGGGCAAGCCGGTGACGCTGACCTGGGACAATGGCCAGGGCCTTGTGTTCCATCGCATCATCTCGGTCGATGACCTCTACATGTTCACGGTGAAGGACGCGGTCGAGAACAAGGGGGCCAATCCCGTCACCCTGTTCCCCTATTCGCTGGTGCGCCGCGTCGGCAAGCCGGCGACGTCTGGCTATGCGGTGCTGCACGAAGGCTTCATTGGCATCGTCGGCGATTCCCGCGTGCAGGAATTCACCTACGACTCCATCGAGAAGGAGACGAAGGCGACGAAGATCCTGACCGGCTCGGGCGGCTGGCTCGGCTTCACCGACAAGTACTGGGCGGCGACGGTCATTCCGGAGCAGGGCAAAAACTTCGAGGGACGCTTCTCCTCGTCGGGCGACAAGGTGAAGACCTACCAGAGCGACCTTCGCGAGGATGCGATCACGGTTGCTGCGGGCGAGAGCGCCGAGACGATCAAGCAGGTCTTCGCGGGCGCCAAGGAAACGCGCACGATCGAGGAATATCAGAAGACCCTGAGCATCAAGAACTTCGACCTGATGATCGACTGGGGCTGGTTCTACTTCATCACCAAGCCCCTGTTCTGGCTGATCGACACGATCTTCAAGCTGGTTGGCAATTTCGGCGTGGCCATCCTGATCGTGACCGTCATCGTCAAGGGCGCCTTCTTCCCGCTCGCCAATCGCTCCTATCTCAGCATGGCCAAGATGAAGGCCGTGCAGCCGCAGATGGAAGCGATCAAGCTGCGCAATCCCGACGACAAGCAGAAGCAGCAGCTCGAGATCATGGAGCTGTACAAGAAGGAAGGCATCAACCCGATCGCGGGCTGCCTGCCGATTGCCCTGCAGATCCCGGTCTTCTTCGCGCTCTACAAGGTGATCTTCATCACCATCGAGATGCGCCAGGCCCCCTTCTTCGGCTGGATCCGCGATCTCTCATCGCCGGACCCGACCAATATCTTCACACTGTTTGGCCTCATTCCCTTTGATCCGACAGGCCTGCCGGTGATCGGCCACTTCCTTGCGCTGGGCATCTGGCCGCTGGTGATGGGCGTGTCGATGTTCGTGCAGATGAAGATGAACCCGGAGCCCTCGGATCCGGTGCAGAAGCAGATGTTCACCTACATGCCGATCATCTTCACCTTCATGCTCGGTTCCTTCCCCGCAGGCCTCGTCATCTACTGGACGTGGAACAACTTCCTCTCGGTTCTCCAGCAGGGCTTCATCATGAAGCGCGCCGGCGTGAAGATCGAGCTGTGGGACAATCTTGCCAAACTGCTGGGCCGCAAGGCCGCGGCCTGACGGGACGCAATGAACGAAGATCAGGCTCCGGCCCGCGACTTTACCGAAGAGGGCCGCCTGCTCTTTGCGGGCTATTGCGACTTCATATGGGCGGCCGACAAGATCGACGGCCTGCCCCCCATGGGTCCGCCGGAAATCGCCTTTGCCGGGCGCTCCAACGTGGGCAAGTCGTCGCTGCTCAATGCGCTCACGAACCGCAAGGCGCTCGCGCGCACCTCGCACACGCCGGGCCGCACCCAGCTGCTGAACTTCTTTGCTCTGGGTGCAGAGACCCCGAACGAGCGCATGCGCATCGTCG
This sequence comes from uncultured Hyphomicrobiales bacterium, assembly GCA_903889985.1. Lineage (GTDB taxonomy): Bacteria > Pseudomonadota > Alphaproteobacteria > Rhizobiales > Beijerinckiaceae > Terripilifer. The sequence continues at coordinate 6,041 of CAISZN010000605.1, forward strand.
ACATGCCCGGCTATGGCTATGCCGCCGTGTCGAAGACCAAGATTGAATCCTGGAACAAGCTCATGCGCGCCTATCTGCGCGGCCGCTCCAGCCTCGCGCGCGTCTACCTGCTCATCGATGGCCGCCACGGCCTCAAGGAGGTCGACAAGGAGATGCTCGACGTCCTCGACAGCTCGGCCATGTCCTACCAGATCGTGCTCACCAAGCGCGACGAGGTGAAGAAGTCCGAGCAGCAGGCCCGCATCGAGGCCACCGCAGCCGCCCTCAGCCGCCGCCCGGCCGCCCACCCGGAGGTGCTCTTCACCTCCTCGGACACGGGCGAGGGAATCCCCGACCTGCGGGCCGCCATCGCCCGCATGCTGGCCGAACGGGGCGCCTGAGGCTACCGTAGCGTCATTTTTGACGGTACGGATTTCCAGTAGTATGTTTCCAGAATTCATTTGGGACCCGGCGAAAGCCCGGGCGAACTGGCGCAAGCATGGCGTGCGTTTCGAGGAGGCCGCAGAGGCCTTCCGGGACACGAATTCCGTCTCCGGCATCGATGGCGATCTGGACTATGGCGAACGGCGTTACATTCATCTTGGCCGCTCCCGAGGTCGCTTGTTGAAGGTGATCTACGTCGAGCTTGGCGACACCGTCCGCATCATTTCGGCAAGAAAGGCCACACGGTATGAGCAGGAAAGCTACTTTACCGGCTTCCTATAATCGCCCGGCATCAGACCTGGAGGCCATGCCTGCCGATCGGTCTCCGCGCACGGATGACGAGATTATCGCAGCGGCGATGACGGACCCCGACAATCCGCCGATGTCACGGACACAGCTCGCGCGCATGAAACGCGTCCCGAGGACGAAAACTCTGAGGCGCGCGCTTGGCCTGACTCAGGAGGATTTCTCTCAACGCTATGGCATTCCACTGGGGACGCTGCGCGACTGGGAGCAGGAACGCACGGAACCGGATGGTGCTGCGCGGACCTATCTCAACGTTATTGCGGCCGCACCGGAGCTGGTCCAGGACATCATTGCAAAGGAACGGGCTCGGCGGGACGCCGCCCTGAAGGATCTCGACGCTCCGCGTTGAGCTTGTCACGATCCCGCGCTAGAAGTCCCCGTTCATTCTCCGGGATCCACCCATGACCGACGCCTCCAAGAGCAGCCCGCAGCATCAGGCCGAGATCCTCATGCAGGCGCTGCCGCACATGCTGCGCTATGACGACACCATCATCGTGGTGAAATACGGCGGCCATGCCATGGGTGATGAGGCCGTGGCGCGCAGCTTTGCCCGCGACATGGTGCTGCTGGAACAGTCGGGCGTAAACCCTGTCGTGGTGCATGGTGGCGGACCGCAGATCGGCGCCATGCTGAAGAAGCTCGGCATCAAGTCCGAATTCACCGCCGGCCTGCGCGTCACCGACAAGGCGACCGTCGAGATCGTCGAGATGGTGCTGGCCGGCTCGATCAACAAGCAGATCGTCGGCTTCATCAACGCAGAAGGCGGACGCGCCATCGGCCTGTGCGGCAAGGACGGCAACATGGTGACCGCCACCAAGGTCACGCGCGTGCACGATGCCTCGCTCAACAGCGACGTGGATGTGGACCTGGGCTTTGTGGGCGACCCCTCCAAGGTCGATACCACCGTGCTGCATCAGGTGCTCGGCCGCGAGCTGATCCCCGTGCTCGCCCCGGTCTGCCAGGGCAATGACGGCGAGACCTACAACGTCAATGCGGACACCTTCGCGGGCGCCATCGCCGGCGCCCTGAAGGCCAAGCGCCTGCTGTTCCTGACCGACGTGCCCGGCGTGCTCGACAAGAACAAGCAGCTCATCAAGGAGTTGAGCGTCTCCCAGATCCGCACCCTCATCGCCGATGGGACGATCACGGGCGGCATGATCCCCAAGGTCGAGACCTGCATCTATGCGATCGAGCAGGGCGTCGAGGGCGTCGTCATTCTCGATGGCCAGACGCCGCATGCGGTGCTGGTCGAGCTGCTGACCGATGGCGGCGCGGGCACGCTGATCACCCGCTGAGGCCAAGGCCCGGGGCGCAAAGGTTTTGCAAAGGGTTGTCGGGCCACCATATGGGTGGGCCGACCTTTCCGCCGGAGCCTGAGTGACCACCGACCGCGACATCATTCCGCCCGACCTGCTGCCAGAGCAGCCCCTGCCGCTCGGCACACGGGCGGATGACCTCGCGCCCGTTCATCTGGCGAAGGCTCCTCCAGCTGACACGGCGCCACATCTGACCCCGGCCGCGCGGTTCGCCCATGTGGACACCTGGGTCTTCGATCTCGACAACACGCTCTATCCGGCCGACAGCGACCTGTGGCCGAAGATCGATGCGCGCATCACCCATTTCATCGCGGAATTGTTCGGCCTCGATGGCCTGTCGTCGCGCGCGCTGCAGAAATATTACTACAAGCAGTACGGCACGACGCTGAACGGGCTGATGCTGGAGCACGAGATCGACCCGGCCCAGTTCCTCGCCTTCGTGCATGACATCGACCGGTCGAACCTCGCACCCGACCACACATTGGCCGCTGCCATTTCAGCCCTGCCCGGCCGCAAGCTCATCCTCACCAATGGCTCGCGCGAACATGCGCTGAGCACCGCAAGGCAACTCGGCATCGATCATATCTTTGAAGATATCTTCGACATCGTTTCCGCAGACCTTCTGCCCAAGCCTGCCGAGCAGACCTATTTGCGCTTCTTTGATCGCCATCACGTCGATCCATCGCGCGCGGCCATGTTCGAGGACATCGTGCACAATCTGAAAGTGCCGCACGCCCGCGGCATGGTGACAACGCTCGTCGTGCCGAAGAAGGGCCAGGTCGATCATCGCGAGCCATGGGAAACCGTGCGCGAAATTCCCGGCCACGTCGATTTCGTCACCGACAGCCTGCGCGGCTTCCTGCAGAGCCTTGCAAGCCCACGGGTTGCCTGACGAGGGGCACTTCTTTATAGGCGGCCTCCAGTTCCAGGAGTGAGCCTAAATGCTTCGCACACTAAAGAAACTTGCATTGGTCTGCGCAGCGGCCGCTCTTCCGCTGAGCACAGGCGCGAGCTTTGCCGCTGACTTCTACGCCGGCAAGAAGCTCGATTTCGTCGTCGGCGGCGATGCCGGCGGCGGCTATGACATCTATGCCCGCACCATCGGCCGTCACCTTGCCCGCTTCCTGCCGGGCGCGCCGGTTGTCGTCGTGCGCAACATGCCGGGTGCCGGTAGCGGCACAGCGGCGGCCTGGCTGACCCGCGTGGCGCCAAAGGACGGCACCTCGATCGGTGCCCTGTTCCCGGGTGTGATCATCGGCCCGCTGCTCGAAGACCGGGCGCAGAATCTCTATGATCCGACGAAATTCGCCTATCTGGGCACCGCGGATTCCGGCACGCGCGTGTGCATGACCGGGCCAAAATCGAAGGTGAAGACCTTCTCCGACGCCCAGCAGACGAAGGCGATCATGGGCGCCAGCCAGGCCGGGGGCTCGACCCGCGACTATGCCTATTTCCATGTGAAGGCAGCCGGCGCGAAATTCGAGATCATCAGCGGCTACAAGGGCACCAACGACATCCTGCTCGCCATGGAGCGCGGCGAGGTCGACGGCGTCTGCGGCCTCGACTGGACGAGCCTCAAGTCCCAGCGTCCAGACTGGCTGCGCGACAAGACGGTCAACATCCTGATCCAGGACGGCATGGACGTGGAGCCGGAACTCGAAAAGCTCGGCGTGCCCAAGCTGTGGGACTTCGTGAAGAACGACCAGGACAGGCAGGCGCTGGAACTCATCGTCAGCCAGCAGGTCTTCGGCCGTCCCTACGTGGCCCCTCCCGGCACAACGCCCGATCAGGTCAAGCTGCTGCGCGCGGCCTTCGAGCAGGTGCTCAAGGACCCGGAGTTCCTGCATGACGCCGAGACCCTGCGCCTCGACGTGACGCCGGCATCCGGAGAGCATGTGCAGGACGTGGTGACGAAGCTGTATCAGGCTCCCAAGGAGGTCGTGCAGCGCGCCAAGGACCTCATCGTCCCTTGACCGGAAGGGTCACTGGATGCCGGGAGGCGGCAGGGGTGCTGCCACCGGCTTTGGTGGCGGTGGCTTTCTTGGTTTTGGCGGCGCAGCAGGCTTGGGACCCCCCAGCAGTTCCGCAGACAGTGCCACGGCGCGGGCCAGCGTCACCCGCGAGGCGCAGAAGCCGTGCCTGTCCTCGCCGGCATAGTCCCGGCACATGACTTCGCGCCTCGACGAGAAGCCTGCCTGGTCTGCGGCAATCTGGCGCGTCTTTGCCTTGTCATTGCCGGCGCTCGCGACCAGAGCCCGGTAGAGATTGCGGGCATCGGTCTCATAGAGCGCCCGCAATCGTTCCACGTTCTTGGCTTCCTCGCCGGAAATGCTGGAGCCGCTGGGACCCCAGATGCCGGTCGGATCGACCCGGCAGTTGGCGGCCTTGATCTCGCAGACCTTGCCGCGCACCCGCACGGCCCCATCCAGCACATCGACCGAGAAGGGGCAGGCTTCCATGTCGACATTGAAGCTCACCAGCCCTTCAGCCGGCGGCGCTGGCTTGACGGGGATCTTGCCGCCACTGATCTCGACCCGGCAGACCTCGTAGCTGCGATCCATATTCTCGCCGACAAGCGCCAGACGTGAGATTTCCAGCGACTTGCCCTTGTCGAAGACCATCAATCCGTTGGCGCCGTTGCGCTGGAACTGCCCCCCGGAGATGGTCTCTTCGCCGGGGGCATGGACGGGCGCAGCTTCAGGACTGTGGGGCTTGTTGGGGTCAGCGCCGGGCAGGGGCAGCGGCAAGGGGCCTGGCGCCCCCGGTCCTGCTGCGGGATTGGCACCAAAGGCGCCGGGCAGCTGGATCTGGGCCGCAGCCTCGCCGGCCAGGCCGATTCCAAGGGCCGCCACCGCTAACAGCCACCGCATCCGCATACAGGGTCCCTTCCGGAATTCGGGAGATTCGTGTTCGAATTCTAACATAAAGAAAAAATAAGGGCCTGAGACTCCCGGCCTTTCGGCCAATAGAAGTTGCCTGGCATCGCTTGCGCCTGAAAATCACGCTCCTTATACAGCGATCCAAGTGTTTCCACCCTTGTAGCCGGGCGGTGGAATACCAATCTCACGGTCATCGGGGACCGGGCCGGCCACCAGCCTGAACAAGTCTGGCGGTGGGCCCATTGGACCGGATCGCTTCGGGGTCCGGAGGTCCTGCGTCTAGAAAGGACAAGATTATGGCTAAAGTCATCGGTATCGACCTCGGCACGACCAACTCCTGCGTTGCAGTGATGGAGGGGTCGACTCCCAAGGTCATCGAGAATTCCGAGGGCGCGCGCACGACGCCGTCCATTGTTGCCTTCACCGATGACGGCGAGCGCCTCGTCGGCCAGCCGGCCAAGCGTCAGGCCGTCACCAATCCGGAGCGCACCTTCTTCGCCATCAAGCGCCTCATCGGTCGCACCTTCGATGACCCGATGACCCAGAAGGACATCTCGCTCGTCCCCTACAAGATCTCCAAGGCTGGCAATGGCGATGCCTGGGTCTCCTCGGACGACAAGCAGTACTCGCCCTCTCAGATCTCCGCCTTCACCCTGCAGAAGATGAAGGAGACCGCCGAGGCCTATCTGGGCCAGACGGTCACCCAGGCGGTCATCACGGTCCCGGCCTATTTCAACGACGCCCAGCGCCAGGCCACCAAGGACGCCGGCAAGATCGCCGGCCTCGAAGTGCTGCGCATCATCAACGAGCCGACGGCGGCAGCGCTTGCCTATGGCCTCGACAAGAAGGGCGCCGGCACCATCGCGGTCTATGACCTTGGCGGCGGCACCTTCGACGTGTCGATCCTCGAGATCGGCGACGGCGTCTTCGAGGTGAAGTCCACCAACGGCGACACCTTCCTCGGCGGTGAAGACTTCGACATGCGCCTCGTCGAATATCTGGCCGACGAGTTCAAGAAGGAGAACGGCATTGACCTCAAGAAGGACAAGCTCGCCCTCCAGCGCCTGAAGGAAGCAGCAGAGAAGGCCAAGATCGAACTGTCGTCTGCGGCCCAGACCGAAATCAACCTGCCCTACATCACCGCTGATGCGAGCGGCCCGAAGCATCTGGCCCTGAAGCTCACCCGCGCCAAGTTCGAAGCGCTGGTGGATGACCTGATCCAGAAGACCATCGAGCCCTGCCGCAAGGCCCTGAAGGATGCCGGCCTCACCGCTGGTGAGATCAACGAGGTGGTCCTGGTCGGCGGCATGACCCGCATGCCGAAGGTCCAGGAAGTCGTGAAGCAGTTCTTCGGCAAGGAGCCCCACAAGGGCGTCAACCCGGATGAAGTGGTTGCCATCGGCGCGGCGGTCCAGGCC
>CAISZN010000606.1 GCA_903889985.1 uncultured Hyphomicrobiales bacterium
AGTCGGAACAGCTGAACATTCTCTCCCCGCACATTTGAGCGAACGCCTATGACATCACGCTCCTCGCTCGCCACCATGACGAGCGGATTGCTTTTGAACAGGTCGGCAATGGGAGAAAACTCGCCACCCTTGCGGCGTCTCACTTCCACCGACCATGCCAGGTAACGTCCGTCCGCAAAGCCAAAACTGAAAATCATGTGGGCCATTTCGGGCCCGGCCCAATAGGACATGAAGAGGTCGAGCGTCCGGACGTCCTTCAGGTTGTATTCGCGAGCGGTCCACCTCGGCGTATAGTCCGTGTCGCTTCGCCATTCGAAATCCCGGACATCCTCGAGCACAAGCCGGTCGCCTGTGATCGTGCCGGTGACCTGGCGGGACACATCATCCGCCCAGTCCGCATTGGCCGGCGGCCTGATGGTCGACCACCAGGCAAGATCGAGCGCAAAGAGCAGGATCAGCACGAGGGCTGCACGACGTCTGCCGCGAAGGATGCCGTAGCAACTCACCAGGCCAGCGAGGGCAAAGCCAAGCGCCAATGTTCCCCTTGCCAGTTCAGGTCCGGGCGCCCGATACCACAGGGACAGGGACGACCAGGTCGTGACGCCGAGTGCGAGGAGTGCCGCGGAAAGCCGGAATGTCAGCCTGGAAATGGTTCGTATTGCCAAGTCGTCGTCCGCTCAGCTGCGTCAGCGGCCCTCGCCCATGGTCGGGTCCGGACGCAAGAGGCCAAGGTCAAATCTCTCAGCCGAGGGCGTCAATCACGCCTCAGGCCGAGCGCACCTTATCAGTTCTCAGAGACACTTTGCCGTCCTCGAAAATCCAGCTCTCGGCGGGATGTGGCGCACCAAAGAGATAGCCCTGAAAGTTGTCGATCCCGGCAAGCCTGAGCAGTTGTGCCTGTTCGAAGGTCTCGACGCCCTCCGCCGTGGTCTTCGCATCATAGGCATTCGCAATGAGCGAGATGGCCGAGATGATGGTCGAGATGCCGCTGCTTTCGCCCAGACGCATGACAAAGCTGCGGTCGATCTTGATCTTGTCGAAGCCGAAGCGATCCAGATAGCTCAAAGAGGAATATCCGGTCCCAAAGTCGTCCAGCGAAATTCCAATTCCCATGTCGTGCAATTGGCCGAGCAGCTCGCGGTTGCGCGTGTCGTGGTCAAGCAGCACGGATTCCGTGATCTCCATTTCCAGTCTTGATGGCGCAAGGCCGGAAGAGTTCAGCGCCTCTTTCACCATGTCCATGAAGTCCGGACGTTCGAACTGGATGGGAGAGACATTGACGGAGAGGTTCACATTTTCCGGCCAGGTCGCAGCGATGCTGCAGGCATTGGCCATGACATACTGGCCAAGCGTGCCGATCAGGCCCGCTTCCTCGGCGATGGGAATGAACAGGTTTGGCGGCACAAAGCCGCGTGTGGGATGCCGCCAGCGGCAGAGTGCTTCCATCGCGCGGACATCCAGGGTCTTGGCGTCGACGATGGGCTGGAAATAGACCATGATTTCGCCCGCTACCAAGGCCGCATCAAGGTCGCGCGCCAGCTCGCGTCGCGACTGGATTTCAGATTCCATCTCACTGTTGAAGATGCGGTACCCGTTGCGTCCGTCCTGCTTTGCCTTGTAGAGCGCAAAGTCCGCCTGCCGCAGGATTTCTTCGGTGGTTTGGACTTCTTGTGTCGCCAGCGCCGCGCCGATGCTGAGGCCAGCCTTGATTTCGCGGCCCTCGATCACGTAGGACCTGCGGGTCGCAGCCAGAAGCGCTTCGATGAAGCAGGGGATCGCGTTTTCCTCGCCTTCCTGCAGGACTCGAAGAATGACAAACTCATCGCCCCCGACCCGCGCAATCAAATCATGCGGCGCCGCGGCACGCAGGCGCTCCGCGAACAACAGGAGCAGCTGGTCGCCGGTTGGATGACCGAAGCTGTCGTTGACCGCCTTGAATTCGTCGAGGTCGAGAAGCATCAGCACGAAGGGAGGATGCCGGTCGCCCTGGCTGAACAGCGCTGTCATCTGTTCGATGAACAGGGCGCGGTTGGCGAGACCCGTCAGCGTGTCATAGCGCGCCAGCCGTTCGATCTTGCGGGCTGCATTTTCACGTTCCGTGACATCTTCATGGACCGAGATCCAGCCGCCGGTTATCGTCAGTGCGCGCGTCACGGCAATGTGCCGTTTGCTGTTGGTGCTCTGAATGACAAATCTTTGTGTGCCAACCTGTTCTGCCGGTGCACCCAAGCCCAATAGTTCATCCGATTTGTCGCCAAACACAGCGCCAGACCCGACGGTGATCTCCCTGACCTGCTCCCAGGGCATTCCAGGCTTCAGGTCCTTATGGTCAAGACCATAAAGCTCGAAGCACCGCTTGCTGATCACCAGCAGTTTCTGATTTTCATCGAACATGGTGACGCCATGCGTCATGTTGGACAAAAGCAGGTTCAGCCGCTTGTAGGATGTTTCAAGCTCGTCCGTGCGGCGGCTCAATTCCAACTTTGCGTCCTTCGTCCTGGTATAGAGGACGTAAAGGAAGATGATCAGGCCGGAGAGAATGACCGCGACCACCAGACGACCAATTGAGCGTGGAACTTCTTGAGACCACCACAGGTCCAGAACACGGGCCTCCTGTACGGCGACGCTGATTGAAATCTGATAATCGGCCAGCGGCTGGACAGCAACATAGCGTGCAATATTTGACTTAGTCCCGATCACGCGAGTTGTACCGCCGCCCGTCTGAACGAGCTTGTGCCACTCATTGCCTGGAGGAATCCGCTTGTCGATGATGGATTCGTTACTGTCCGCATTGCCGGCGATCACGTAGCCGTCATTCCGGATCAGCCTGACGAAGCTGCCAGGAATCTGGGCAAAGCTGGTGTTGAATTTTGCTGCGAAACCGGGTGCCATGCCGGTCGTGACATAGCCTAGAAATTCTCCCGACGGAGAGTCGATCCGCCGGCTGAAATAGACGATTCCCGTACCGGATACTTTACTGAACAAGGTCGTGCTGATGTGCAGTTTCGGGCCCGGGTGCTGCCGAACGTGCTCGAAATGAACCCCGCCGCTACTGTTCATCGGCGGTGTGGGCCAGCCACGGGTCGTCACGATCGATTTTCCGTCACTTCCGACTACGGTCAGCACTATTGCATCGGGCATCCGATTCTTGCGGCTTTCCAGCAGTCGGTAGAAGGCTGGTGTCTCGATTGCGGCCCGAAGGGCTTCCAGCGATGTCTTGCCCTCTATGGGAATCCGGGCGATGACATCCTCATCCAGGATATCTATGGCGCGAATCGATTCCTCAAGCTGGCTGGCGACAATGCGGGCCGTGTCCCTGTTGCTCCGCTGGACATTCTCGATGGCCGTGGAACGGTCAAGAAACGCCGAATAGCCGATGAGCAGACAGGAGCTGACGGCTAGCACACTAGCCACAAGTGGGGTGCGCAGTCGTTGCTCAATCCCACGCATATTGTGTCCGATCACAGTCAGCTTCTGATTCGGTAGCCTTAAAGTCTAGCTCAAGAGTGGAAGTTTATGCGTGACTTAGGTCAAGCTATTGTTTTGTAAAATCTTAATCCGGTGGCGCGGTATACGGCAGGATTCAGTATCGCCTGGGGCAGGCAGGATCATTCAAGGCCATATGCGGCACCCTCTGGATCTTCCATCGTCACGGAACTTCGGGGGACATGGACCCCATCAGCTCGATGGCTCTGCGAACCTGTAGCCGACGCCGGACTCCATCTTGATCAGTCTGGGGGCGCTTGGGTCGGTCTCGATCTTGGCGCGCAGCTGGCCGATGAAGACGCGCAGATATTGTGTGTCATCCTTGTGGGCCGGTCCCCATAGAGAGGCCAAAATCTGCTTGTGGGTGATGACCCGGCCTGCATCGCGCGCAAGAGTCGTCAGCAGATCGTATTCCTTCGGTGTGAGATGGATGACCTCGCCATCCCGGCTCACGAGGCGCTTTGCCAGATCGATTTGCAGGGAACCGAAGTTGAGAAGGCTCTGCTCCGGCCGTGGCGCTCCGGTCTGGCGCATGGCGACCCGCAGTCGCGCCATCAGCTCTCCGATTCCGAAGGGCTTTTCGACATAGTCATTGGCGCCAAGATCCAGGGCGGCAATCTTCTCCGCCTCCCGGTCCCGTGCTGACAGCACGAGGACGGGAACCTGCGAGAAGCTGCGCAGATCAGCAAGCACATCCTTGCCGTCGCGATCCGGCAGGCCAAGGTCGAGAATGATCGCGTCAGGCGCTGCGGTGGCTGCAAGCTTCAGTGCCATGGCTCCGTCGAGGGCTTCCAGGACCTCGTAGCCCGCTGCGGTCATGGCCACGCGCAGGAACTGCTGGATCTGGGGCTCGTCATCAACGATCAGAATGCGCTGCTTGCTCATGCTCATGATGACTGCCCTGCTGGCCCCTGGTCTTCGGCGGCGGGCATCCGGATGATGATCCTGGTGCCGCGCCGGCGGAGCGCCGGGCTCTGTGCCTCGATCGTGCCGCCCATCGCCTGGATGAGGCCCCTGCAGATCGACAGGCCGAGCCCGGTCCCGGCCTGCCGGCCATCGACGCGGCCGCCCCGGTAGAACTTCTCGAACACCCGGTCGAGATCTGCTGGGCGAATTCCCGGCCCTTCGTCGGTGACACTGATCAGGACTTTCCCCTCCTCGCGTCGCGCATGCACCGTGGCGCCTGCATCGCCTCCGTATTTGTGGGCGTTGTCGAGCAGGTTGAACAGGACCTGTTCCAGCAGGGATGAATCGCCCCGCACAAAGGGAAGGTTCGGCTCCATGCTGAGCCGGGTCGGGTGTTTGGGAAAGGCCTTGCGGCTGCGGTCGACTGCGGCTCGCGTCACATCACCAACGTCCACCCAGTCCCGCCGGACTTTCAGCGCGCCGGACTCAATGCGCGACATATCGAGCAGGTTTGCCACGAAGCGCGAGAGCCGGGCGCTTTCATCCTCGATGGAGGCCAGCAGTTCGTCGGCCTGCGCCTTCGTCATTTGCGTGCCCATCTCGCGAAGGGTTGTCACCGCGCCCGTGATCGAGGCCAGCGGCGTGCGCAGGTCATGGGACAAGGACGCGAGCAGGGCATCGCGGATGGATTCGTTCTCCTGCAGGGCGGCAGCCTTGACGGCCTCGCCAACAAGTTGTGCCCGATCGAGGGCAATGGCGGTCTGATCGAGGATCGCAGCCAGCATGCGTTCGTCCTCGGCTGAGAGTTCCAGCCCGAGATCCGCGGGCCCGAAGCCGCAGACGCCGACAACAGCGCGCGGGCTGCGCAGGGGACGATACTGTGTCGCCAGGGTCGGCAGGGTCGGTGTGCGCCAGCCGGCTGCCTCGCCCTTTTCGAGAGCCCAGCGTGCTGCCGACAGATTGGCCGGATCGAGGGCTTCTTCCGGGGGCCAGGCGGCTGCAAGCTGGAGTTCGCCGGAATGGGGAACAAGGAGCAGGGCGCGGGCGCCGAAGCTCCTGTGCACATGCGCCGCAGCTGCCCAGAGGATCTGGTCTGCCTGCGAAATGGCGGAGAGCCGCCGCGAATATTCATAAAGCGACTGCGCTTCGGCCGCTCGCCTTGCCACGTGATTCGCCTGCTGGCGAACCCTCCCCGCAAGCGAGCCGATCAGGACCGCGAAGACGAGGAACACGATGAGCGCAAAGACCTCGTGCGGCTCGGCAATGGTGAAGGTGTAGATGGGCTCGATGAAGAAGAAATTATAGCCGAGGAAGGAGAGGATCGACGACAGGACTGCAGCGCGGGTTCCCCTTTGCAGGGCACAGAAGAGGACCGCCGCCAGAAAGATCATCGACATGTTTGGCAGCGGCACCCAAAGGGCCAGCAAGTGTCCCACCAGGACCGCTCCGGCAACCGAGACGGTCGCCGCCGCAAGATCCGCCATCACGCCAGGGCGCGTCACCCAGCTGCGCAGCTTCGACAGGATCGGCACAGCCTGCGTGCGGTCGATCGGGACCACGTGGATGGCAATCTCGCCGCCGCGGCGAATGAGTTCCCTTGCAAGCGATGGCCGCAGGCCGATCGTCCATGCCGTGCGTGACTGTCCGACCACGATCTGCGTGACGTTTTCCCGAGCTGCGATCTTCAGTAACTCTGCAGGGAAGTCGGAGGCTGTGGCATGCAGGATCTCTGCACCCAGGCGCTCCGCCAGTTGCAGGCTTTCGCGCAGACGGGCGGCAGGGACATTGTCTCGGTTCTCCGCACCCGGCCGTGAGATGTGGACCGCAAGCCAGCTCGCATTCAGCCCGGTGGCCAGACGACTGGCGTGGCGCACGAGAACATCTGCGCTGGTGTCGGATCCGATGCACACGAGCAGTTTTTCGCCAGCCCCATAGGGGCCCTCGATGGCGCGCTGGCGCAAATATTCACTGACCTGGTCATCGACCCGGTCGGCAGTGCGGCGAAGCGCGAGTTCGCGCAGGGCCGTGAGGTTTCCCGGCGTGAAGAAGTTCTGGGTCGCCCGCCGCGCGGTCTCGGGCACATAGATCTTGCCTTCGTTCAGGCGAGAAATGAGTTCGTCCGGGGTGATGTCGACCAGCACCACGTCTTCGGCTTCGTTGATCACCTTGTCGGGAACGGTCTCGCGGACCGTGACACCCGTGATGCGGGCGACAACATCGGCAAGACTTTCCAGATGCTGGATGTTCAAGGTGGTCCAGACGTCGAGCCCTGCGTCGAGCAGTTCCTCGACATCCTGCCAGCGCTTGGGGTGGCGGCATTCTGCAGGGTTGCTATGGGCCAGTTCGTCCAGAAGCAGCAGCTTGGGACGGCGGGCCAGCGCGGCATCGAGGTCGAATTCCTGCAGGTTGCGCCCCTGATAGGGGATCTCCAGACGGGGCAGGATTTCGAGGCCCTTCAGGAGGGATGCGGTGTCTTCCCGCCCATGGGTTTTGGCCAGGCCGATCACGACATCCGCACCCTCGGCCTGCAGGCGCTGGGCGCCCTGCAGCATCGCAAATGTCTTTCCCACCCCCGGTGCGGCGCCGAGGAAGATCTTCAAACGGCCTTTGCCCTCCCGGCGAGCGACCGCCAGGAGGGCATCGGGATCAGGCCGTCGCTCGTCGCGGGGTGGCTTGGCCATGGCACTCACATTCGCAAGTGGTCAGCTTATCCCATCCAGAGCGAGATTGAGGAGCAGAACATTGACCCTTGGTTCGCCGAAGACCCCGAGCCAGCGCCCCTCGACATGGTTCTCCACGATCTGGTGGAGCTTCTGTTCCGGCAATCCGCGGGCCTTGGCGATCCGGGCGACCTGCCGATGGGCATTGGCCGGCGAGATATGAGGGTCGAGCCCGGAGCCCGAGGTGGTGATGGCATCGGCGGGAAGGGCACCGTCGCCATCAGCCTTCCGGCCTGCCTCCACATCGGCCTGCGCACGCTCAAGCAGTTTTCGGGACAGCGGGCCGAGATTGGAACCAGAGGAGTTTGCGGCGTTGTAGGGAGCATCGATGGTTTTCGTGCTGTCCTGCGGATCTGCCGTGCTGGTCGCGGACGGACGCGGATGGAAGTAGGTGTCCGCCGTCACGTTCTGCCCGATCAGGCTTGAGCCGATGATCTGGCCATCCTTGCGGATCAGCGATCCTTCCGCCTGGCTGGGCGCGATGATCGTGGCGACGCCTGTCATGGCGAGGGGATAGGCAAGCCCGGTGACGAGGGTGAAAAGAAGCGTCAGCGTCACGGCGGGGCGAAGATGGGTCCACATGGGTACCTCCTCAGGCAAGATGCAGGGCTGCGACAACAAGGTCGATGGCCTTGATGCCGATGAAGGGAAGCAGCAGTCCGCCGACGCCATAGACCAGCAGATTGCGACGCAGCAGCGCATTGGCACCAATCGGCCGGTAGCCCACGCCCTTCAGGGCAAGGGGAATCAGCGCGATGATGATGAGTGCGTTGAAGATCACGGCGGACAGGATTGCCGACTGGGGCGAACTGAGCCGCATGATGTTCAACGCGTCGAGCTGCGGATAGGTCGCGACGAAGAGCGCGGGCAGGATGGCGAAATATTTCGCCACGTCATTGGCGATCGAGAAGGTCGTCAGCGAACCGCGCGTCATCAGCAGCTGCTTGCCGATCTCGACGATCTCGATGAGCTTCGTGGGATTGGAATCCAGATCGACCATGTTCCCGGCTTCACGCGCCGCCTGCGTGCCGCTCTGCATGGCAACACCCACGTCGGCCTGTGCAAGCGCTGGCGCGTCATTGGTGCCATCGCCGCACATGGCGATGAGCCGCCCACCCGTCTGCTCCTTGCGGATATAGGCGAGCTTGTCTTCCGGCGTGGCTTCCGCGATGAAGTCATCGACGCCTGCCTCAGACGCGATGGCAGCGGCTGTGACGGGATTATCACCGGTGACCATGACCGTGCGGATGCCCATGGCGCGCAGCGCGGCAAAGCGCTCCTTGATGCCGGGTTTCACCACGTCCTTGAGATGAACCACGCCGAGCAGTTCGCCATTCTGCGCGACACCGAGCGGCGTTCCTCCCGAGCGGGCGACCTTGTCGACGGCGTGGCGGAATTCTGCCGGAGCACGCTCGATGGGCGTATTCGTGAACCGGAGGATGGCATCGATGGCACCCTTGCGGATGACGCGCATATCCACGTCGATGCCGGAGATGCGGGTCTGGGCCATGAAGGGGATGATCGTGGGCTTTGCCTCGCCAAAGTCGGGCTCGGTGAGGCCGTGTTCCGATCTGGCAAGCGCCACGATGCTGCGGCCCTCCGGCGTCTCATCGGCAAGGCTCGCGAGCAGGACAGCTTCGGCGAGTGCCTTTTCGCTGACCCCTGGCACCGGCATGAACTCGGTGGCCATGCGATTGCCGAAGGTGATGGTGCCGGTCTTGTCGAGCAGCAGGGTGTCGACGTCACCGGCTGCCTCGACTGACCGGCCTGATGTGGCGATGACGTTGAACCGGATCAGCCGGTCCATGCCGGCAATGCCGATGGCCGACAGCAGCCCGCCGATGGTCGTGGGAATCAGCGTGACCAGGAGCGCGACCAGAACCACCAC
>CAISZN010000607.1 GCA_903889985.1 uncultured Hyphomicrobiales bacterium
CCTGCGCCGTCTGTGGCTGGGTGCATCAAGGAGACAATCCTGTCGACAGTGTGGTCCGTTTCTGTGCCTGCTGCGGGATTGAGCGCGGCGTCCAGGACCGGTCGGCGGAGCAGGTGAAAACCTGGCGCAGTAAGTGGCTCACGGGCGGCGGCCGATGGCGGGGGACTTCGCCGGATACGGCCTCCATGCCGTTTGATCGGAACCGCAGTTAGAGATCAATCCAGACAGAAAGGCACGACACCTGAGGGGTATCGTGCCGGTTATAGGAAGGCCTGATTTCAAAGCCCCAGGCGCCGGTCAAGCGAGTAACGCCCACCCCCGCGTACCGCGAAAGTCAGGGCGAGAATGGCCCACATGACCGGGTATTCGAATCCACCATCGGTCCAGAAGAAGCCTGCGCCCAGGTGAACCTTGAGTGCAGCCACCGCGAGCAGGCCTGAGGCAAGCAGGGCAACCGGGCGGGTCGCCAGGCCAATTGCCAGCAGAATGCCTCCGAAAAATTCGATCAGGCCCGTCAGGAGGGCAAGGGAGGCTGGCAGGCCGAGCTGCGTGGCGAAGAACTGCCCTGTTGCCTCGAGCCCGTATCCGCCGAACCACCCGAAGAGCTTTTGAGCCCCATGCGGGACCAGAAACAGTCCGGTTGTGACCCGGATGAGAGGATCCGCAAACACGGAAAGACTGCGCACAAGGCCGTCAGGGCGCCCTGTGAAAGTACCTGACGAAAGGGGCGCGACATGTGACATGGAAATCTCCTTGAACCTGTGGCGGACATGGTCGTCCGCGCTGCTCATGGAGATATATAATTGTTATATTTGCTACAATCTGTCATATAAGAACAAAACTGTTGCGTAAGGAGCAACAAATGGATCGCTTCAGTGCCCTGAATGCCTTTGTGAAGGTTGCGGAAACCCGTTCGTTTTCCGAGGCCGCAGAGAAAGTCGGCCTTTCAAAGTCGGCAGTCAGTCGTCTTGTGGCCGGGCTGGAAGCTGATCTTGGTGTTCGGCTTTTTCATCGAACCACCCGGTCAATCGCCATGACGGAGGCAGGGCAGGGGTATTTCGACCGGGCAAGTCGAATTCTTGCCGATCTGGAGGAAGCTGACCTTGCCGTCAGCCAGCTGCAGGCTGCGCCCAGGGGGCGATTGCGGGTAAGCGCCCCGATGAGCTTTGGCTTTCTCCATTTGGCCCCGGCCCTCCCGGACTTTTTGCATCTTTACCCCGAGGTGCGGATCGATGTCGCCATGAATGATCGTTTCGTTGATCTCGTGGAAGAGGGCTTCGATGTCGCTGTTCGGATTGGGCAACTCGAGGATTCCGGGCTGATCGCGCGGCGCCTGGCGCCGGTCCGACTGGCCGTCTGCGCCAGCCCGGATTATCTGGCACGCAGGGGCGTTCCTTTGGCCCCCGAGGATCTTCGCAGTCACGATTGTCTCTGCAACAGTAATCTTGCGCATGCGCATGAATGGAAATTTATACGGCCGGACGGTTCACAGGTCACGGTTTCCGTCGATGGGCCACTGACCGTGAACAATGGAGATTCTCTCAAGGCTGCTGCGCTTGGGGGGCTCGGCATCATCACGCTCCCAACCTTCATCGTTGGGGAAGAGTTGAGCCGGGGCTCTCTCGTCAGCCTTCTGGAGGCTTACCTTCCCGGACAGATCGCATTGCATGCGCTGTATCCCCATGCGCGTCACCTTTCACCCAAAGTGCGTGCGTTCGTCGATTTCCTCGCGGCGCGCTTTGGCCCCATCCCCTATTGGGACGGTGGCTCTCTGAAGCCCTAGGGCTGTCATTTCAAAACCGTTGAGAGACCTAAGATAAACTTTCCTGAGCATTTGCGTACCGCTCCGGCTTTTGCCTGATTGGGCGGCTGAGCAAAGAATTGAATCCATTATTACGTTATTTAAACAAAAATACGTATTATGAAAAGCGTAATAAATTCATGAATTAATAATTTTTACTACGATTCCTCAAGAATGTAAAAATTTATAAAAATAATACATTGAGTTATTTGGGAGTATATTTTCTGCGCAGTTCTATTCGAAAGTTGTCAGTTGACGGATTAACTATATCGCAGATAGTGATTGGTTTCGTAGGGGTTCCGTCTCGGGAGCCTTCAGGGCGAAGCATGCTGATTGGGATCGTCATAGCGGCTTTATCTGGATGTCTTTCGGCGCAATTTGCCGGGCGTCCCAGTTTGCCTATGGGACTGGCCCTTTCATCTTATTTGCTCGCAGTTCCTGTCGTCTGGATTGCGAGCATTGCCGCCACTTCCTCCTGGTCCGAAGCTGCAGTGTCTTTCGTTTTGAGCGCGCTGACCCAGGCTGTCGTTTTCCTGGCGGCTACTTTCCCACTGGCTAGTCGTCAGGACTGAGCACCAACAGGTCCATCGGCAACAGGCATGCCCCATGCTAAGGGGCGTCGTCCCTGTTTTCTGAATGGATGCAAATGCTTCTCGACCATGTACCGCCCCTTTGGCTCCTGCTGGTGGCATTTCCGGCAGTGACGCTGGCCTATGCGATCTTTGCGATGGCGGGTTTTGGAGCGGTCTTCATTACTGCTCCGGCCTTGGCGCAGTTCATGCCGGTGTCCTCGGTGGTGCCAGTGCTGTCACTCGTCGATTGCGGCGCTGCCTCCATCAATGGCGTCACCCTGAGCAAGAAAGTCGCCCTCGATGAGATGAAATGGCTGATCCCGATGATGATGATCGGCAGCTATGTCGGAACACAGATCCTCCTGCTGGTGCCACCGCGTCCCATGATGGCCGGTCTTGGCGTCTTCGTGACGCTCTATGCGCTGCGCGCTCTCTTCGTGACGCCCAGTACCGCGCCGATCAGGCGGCTTTGGGTGGTGCCGATTGGCGGCATTGGCGGCATTTTCAGTGGTATGTTCGGCAGTGGTGGTTTCATCTACGCGATTTATCTGACG
>CAISZN010000608.1 GCA_903889985.1 uncultured Hyphomicrobiales bacterium
ATGCTCTTGCCGCCGTCGGCCTCCCGCAAAATGCGGATCTTCTGTTCCGTCGTGTGTCTTTTGCCTTTCATGGTCTGGGCTCCTTTTAGGGCCGCAGACTAACATTACAAGTGGCCCGGATTTCGGGGGATCACCGCACCTGGTTTCAGCTCCCTCAGCCCAGGGGTCGCGGGCGGTATTTGTCCTTCAGTGTTTTTCCTTTAATTCCACGATGCAGCGCTCTAACTGAATAACTCAGTACGCCATCATGGAACTCAAAGCCAATCATCCGGACACTCCCGCGCAAATTCCGCTTTCTGCGGCCGCCCTTGAAAGTGACGGATTTAAGCGGATTGCCGAGCTCAGCGAGCTCGAACCCCACGGCCAATTTTCCAAGTGGGTCGATGACCACGATCTGTTGGTTTACCGCTACGAGGGCGTCCTCAAGGTGCTGAGCAATGTATGCCCCCATTTTGGCGGGCCCGTGGGCTACCACAAATTGAATGAGGGCAAGTTCGTTTGCCTCTGGCATAACTACGAGTTTCTCGCCAAGGATGGCTCCTGTCTCACCAACAAGCACTTGGGCCTGCGCGACTACGAGGTCCGCGAGCTGGACGGCGAAATCTGGGTCAAGCTGGTCGAAAACACTTCCAAAACCTAACCGCTCATCACAATGGCTACACTGCGCTCCGAATGCTCGCTGGAAATGGACTGTCCCAAGGAAGTCGTGATCTGGAACTACTACGATCACGAGCACGTGGTCGGGACCCACTACAAGCACTACAACTTCCTTCGTATCCTCGCCGAGAAGGAGGGCTGGTGCCTCGTGGAGCGGTTCTACAAGCTGCCGATCATCCAGCTCCGCACGTCCTCGCTCGGCTTCATGTTTCTGGAGAATCCCAATTTGATCCGCTCCATTCAGTATGGCAAACTCGGGATCATTTTCGACCAGGAGATCCACCTGCAGGACCTCGGCCCCGATCGCTGCAAGGTCACCTCAATCTACAAGATGAAGGTCTGGGGCATCTTCATGATCTTCCAGGGCCTGTTCCAGAAGGTGACGACGAAGTGGTTCATGAATACTTGGGATGAGGACGCCCCCATGCGCATCCGCCGCTGGAAGGTCTGGAAACTGGGCTTCCGGAATTTCGAGGGCATCGAGTACATCAACCACCGGACGACCAAGCCGGATGAGTCCGCGCGCTCCTCCTATCCGCTGCAGCTGCCGGTGCCCAAGACCCCGGAGCGCCCGCCTGGATCGGGCTACCGTCGCCTCTTCAGCAAGAGCGTCGAGGTTGGCTATTGATCTTTTCTGGATGACGTGCCCGACCTGCGGCTCGGATTCGTTTTCATCTCTCCACCGGGATGTCCGTGACTTCGAGCACCGGGTGCCTGTAACCGTCGGCTTTGACCGCTGCCGGAACTGCGGCTGGCTGGTTCAGGTTCCTCCGCCAACGCGGGAAAGCCTCGCGGCCTCCTACCCCGCTGACTATCGCGCCCATGTTTCCGGTCGGGCTGCTACCGGTGCGGGCGGCTTGCTGCGCAAACTCAAGGACCTCCAGGCTTCGATGATCGCGTCAAGGATACAGCCCTTCCTTCCGAATGATCACGAAACACCGGTCCTCGACTTGGGCTGCGGCAGCGGCCACCTCCTTTTCGCCCTGCAGGCCAAGGGTTATCGGCAGCTAAACGGTTTGGACCAGAATCCGGCGCTCGCCGCCTCATTTGCCGGGACCAACATCCAGTTTCAGGGCCGTGATCTCGAGTCGACCGCCGATCTCGGCGGCCCCTACGGCGCGATCGTCATGGTGAATGTCATCGAGCACTTCCTGCGACCCGACTTGATCCTGTCGCTCTGCCGCCAATCGCTGCTGCCCGGCGGCAAGGTCATCGTTATTACGCCCAGCGCCGACGGTCTGAGTCACCACGTTTTTGGAAAATACTGGTCCGGGCTGCATGCCCCCCGGCATACGCAGATTTTCAATCCGGTGAATTTTCGCCTGCTGGCGGTCCGCCTCGGCTATGCGAATGTCCACACCATGGCGCTGAGCGACCCTGGTTCGTGGGCTGTGTCCTTCCAAAATTGGATTCGCAATCTCCTTCGCACCCAAGCCGCTCCCGCCGGGGGCACCGCCTGGTACAGCCTAGCCTTGCTGCCGGTTTGGTACGTGCTGGCGATCGCCGAGCGCCTGCTGGGCCGCAGTTCCTCCTTCCTTGCGGTGCTGGCCTGAGCCGGCGCCATCTTCCACCCTTGCCCTTCCTTCCATGTCACGCTGGCTGACAGGCCTGATCGCGGCCGTACCGCGATTCCTCCTCTGCCTCATCACCTGGGGCGTGGTGTTGATCTTTCTGGCCGGGGTGTTTGGCGGATTCGACTTCACCGACGAAGGGGGTTATTATCTCAGCTTCGTCCATCCGGAGAATGTCTCCGACAACCACACTTCCTACTACATTTTTGGCGGAAAGCTCTTTGCCCTCCTGGGGCACAGCATCGTCGCCTTGCGCGTCTGCACGCTGTGCGCGACCTTTGGCGGCACCTTGATCTTTCTGGGCGGCTGGCGGCGCTTTCTGCGGCAAGCCGCCCCGGAATTTCTCCCAGATCGCGAGCGCTGGATACTTGTAACGTGCGCCGCCCTGATCGCCTCCTTCCTGGGGTATGGGATATCGCCCCTGGCATTCTCCTACAATTTTCAAAATGCCTTTTGCCTGCTCGCGGCCTCCGGGTTTCTGCTCGGCGCCTGTGCACAGACGCAAGGCACCGGACTCATCGACCGGGCCGCGCTTGGGGCCCTGGCCGGTTTTGGCGCGTTGGTTGGCCTTGAGTTTTTCGTGAAGTTTAGCTCCAGCGTAGTGCTGGCTGTCAGTGGCAGTCTGGTGTTCCTGGTCCTGAGCCCCAAAAGCCTCGGCCAAAAGGCGGCGCTTGGAGCCCTGCTGCTGCTCTGCCTCGCGGTAATTGCCGTCCTATATTTCAGCCTTTTCCAGAGCTTTGCTCCGTGGTGGCACGGTATTTTCAGCACTGCACAAGCGGTGACGACAACCAGTTACGTCGGGGTCCAAGGACGACGCTACACCAGCGAGACCATCACTTTGCTGACCCAAACCCTGCGCAATTTTGTCCCAGTGTGGGCTGTCGCGGTACCCGCCCTGCTGATCGTGCCGGCCGTGCGCGCGAAACCGCGCTGGCAGGCTGGTGCTGCGGCACTGGCCGGGTCATGGATCATCGGACACCTTCTCTGGCTCGTAAACAAACTTGGCTACTCCGGCTCCATCGGGCTCGACGGGCTGCAATTTTTCCTCGGCAGCCTCATTCTTCTCCTCGCACTTGCAGCTGCATCATATCTGGCCGTGCGCGGCGCCCGGGATGGAGTCACCCAGGGACGCTGGCGGGTGTGGATCGCCGGTTCTTTTTTATTTGGGCTCCCCTATATCGGGGCCTTCGGCACCTCGAATAATATCAATACGAACTGCACCTACCAACTGGCGCCTTGGTTGGTCCTCGCCGCCCTGCTCTTGGCGGAACTTGACCACGTGTGGCGCACGGCATGGCCCACACGGCTAGGCACGTTGCTGCTGGGAATAATCGCCGCCAGCCAATTCTACCAGGGCTATTGGCTGCAGCCCTATCGGGTGACCGGCAGTCGCTCCCAGCAAACCCTGCCAACCGCCATCGGCGAGCCAGCGACCACGCTGCGACTCGATCCGGGCACCCATGAGTTCATCATCTCAACCCGGCACGCCCTGCAAGAACACGGCTTCAAGGCCGGGGACGATTTGATTGTTTTGTTTGACCTGCCCGGTTTGGTTTTTGCGCTGGGTGGGGTCTCGCCGGGGCACCCATGGTATTTTCACGGAGACCAGGAATCCCTGGCCAATGACTCGATGCGCCTCCGTTCCATCGAGCCTGAGCGGCGCAAGCGGGCTTTTATCGTATGCAATGGCTTCCCGGAGGACTCGGCCCCGCTTTTGCGCGAGTGCGGCCTGAATTTCCCCGCGGATTACCAACTCATCACGCCACCCATGTTGTCGCCTTTCACGCGGGTGCCATTTGAAATCTGGGCCCCCGTGGCCGTGGCGTCGCCGTCGCGGTGAGCGCGAATGCGAACGCGGACCAAAGACCTTTGGGGCTACGCGCAACACAGCGTACACCACGCTCACTTTAACCTCTCTATTCGCCCTCAGCCGTCAGTGCAGCGAAAAGGACAATGGCGCGTGGATCCGGTAAAGCTCCAGTTTGCCTTGGGTTTTCAGCAAGGTGGCGTCACCTGATGCCACCAGTTTGTCAATGTATCCCATGAGCGCGGTGTCATAGCCATAGCCACTGAGGAGAATGTGAAGATCGCCGTAGAAATGCACACCGGCTGGATCGCCATCGGGATAGCCTCGCATGAATTCCGCTGCCTGAGCCTTGTTCACCTCTTCCTTCCGGCGATTGATCAGCACGTATTCCGCATAAGGCCCCGATTCCGGCCAGAGCAGCCGGCGTCGCTCAGCCAGAAAAATCTCCAGTTCCGAGGTCACGCTGAGCCTGGCCTGCTTGGGCACGGTCGCGGCGAGAGCCTTGGCCGCCTCGACATCCACCAGCAAGGGCAGGCTGAACGCCCCCCGGTGGATGGCCACATAAGCTTTGCAGCCCTGCGCGACCATAGGCGCCGTGACCAGTCCGACCAGAGCCGCGTAACCGGCCAGTGACAGGACCCGCCACCGCTTCGTCAGGGAAAACGCCGTGATGCAGGTGTAAGCGAATGCAATCTGGGTGAACATCAGCACGGGATAGCTGTGCCAGTCGAGTTCCATGGTATCGCCCACGAGTTGGAGCGCCCAGTCGGTCAGCGCGGGCAGCGCGAAGAACGGCGTGAGCAGGGCCGGCCAAAGCGGATAGATTATGGTCCACTTCACCCTGCGGATCATCGCGTCCATGACATAGTCGAGATCGAAGAACCGGTGGATGATGCTGACATGCCGGTTGTGGGTGCGGAATTCAAAATAGTAACAGCACGCGAAGAACCCGGCGCAGAGCAGGAGGCCAAGCGCGGCCTTTTTCCGCGGCACGATGCGGTTGAAGATGAAACACAATCCAAGGCCAGGCGCGGTGATGATCGGCAGATTCTCCTTCACGCCTAGAAACAGCACGAAGAGCATCAGGGCAATGCGCCACCTCTCCTCGAAGACACAGACGAGTGTCCAGACCAGCAGGGGCGCGATCATGCTGTCCTGATGAAAGCCGTAGAGTGTGTCGGTGATCGCCGAGATGTTCGAGTAGTTGAAGAGGTAGGCCGCCTGGAAGAATACCGGCAGCAGGCCCAGCATCGGTGGAGCATTGTTTCGCTCGAGTACACGACGGCTCAGCCTGTAGAGCCCCCAGCCCGCGAGGGTGCTCAGCAATGGCTGCATGACGGTCAGATAAAGGGGATTGGGAAACAGCCAATACCCCGGAGCCAGCAGCGCCAGTGTCGGCGAAAAATGCTCGGTGAGGTAAGTCGGACTGCCGTGCGTGAGCAGGTCGTACCACGTGTACAGGAAATCGAAGGACCGCTTCGAAAACGAATAGCCCGTATTGTAGAGCATGTTTTCATAGTAGGCGATGTCACTGGTGAGGGCGCCCATCCGCATGATACGGATCTTAACCACGCAAAGCAGCACCAGCCACGTGAGGCCCACCGTGCCCGACACCACGCACACGACCGCCGGTCGCGAGCATTTCTCCAGGGCCGTGACCAAGGGCCGAGTCACGGCTTCATCCATCCGATGAAGTTTTTCAAAACGGGGCATAAAGGAGAAAAAGTAAGAGTGAAAGTTGGAAGGGAAGGAAGCGGATTTTTTACCCCGGAATGCGCGGATTTAAATGGGTGATTTGGAGCGGCGACCCGATGCAGTCCCGGTTAACCCTCAGTCCCACTTCCACCCTGATCCCGGCGCCGCGCAGGGATCAGAGTCGCATCTTCAGTTTCTTGAATCCCGCCCAGCAGAACTGCAGCATGATGACGCCATTTTTGAAACGCTTGGTCATCTTGGTGGTGCCATGGACGCGCTCCTGGTAGTGTACAGGCAGGTCGAAGATCCGCAGGTTGAGCTTCGAAGCCCCGAACAGGAGTTCATAGTCGCCCCAGCGATCCTCTTTTCCCCACGTGTCGATGAGCGGCTGGATCCGCTGCCAGTCCTCCCGCCAGATCACCTTGGTACCGCAGAGCGTGTCCCCAACCCGCTCCCCGAGCAGGAAGGTGAACGCCAGGCTGAAAAAACGATTCCCAATGACGTTGGCGAGCTTCATCGCCTCCTTCGGCACCGGATAGACCATGCGGCTGCCGTTGACGAACTCCGCGCGGTTGGCCGCGATTACCTCGAGAAAATAAGGCAGTTCCTCCGGCATGACCGTCAAATCCGCATCGAGGATCATCAGGATGTCGCCTCGCGCGGCGGCGAAGCCGGCGTAGACATTGCGCGCCTTGCAGATGCCCGGGCCATGCACGAGCCGGATATCCCGGCCGGGATGAAGTCCCTGCAGGCGCTCGATCTCTTCCCGGGTCCCATCGGTGCTTTTATCGTCACAGAAAATAATTTCCGTGTGCCGTCCAAGTTGCGGCATGCGCTCGACGGCCGGCTGGATGTTGCCCCGCTCGTTCTTGCACGGGATCACCACGGACACGCTCAACTCCCCCGCGGGCCGGCCAAAGCCCACCGGGCGGGCGACGAGCACCGTGGCAAAGGAAAGGCGGTTGACGAGGGGGAGCACGCCGATCACCCGGTTGAGCAGGAAGGACAGGAGGGGGATGTTCTTCGGGAAAATCACGGCGCGGTGGGTCTTCAGCCACTCAAAGCCGGCTAGATGCAGAAGGCCCTTGAGGTCCTCCTCGGACAGCCAGCTTTGCTCCTCCATGGGTGGCTTCAGCCCCAGCCAGGCCATGAGGCCCACGAGCGGCTCCCAAAGCTGGTTGTAAGTATAGACCAGCAGGCGGGTCGCGCGCTCGCACCCCGGGTGCAAATTTTGAAACGCCCGTTGCACATCCACGGTGTCGCCGATGTTTGCCACCATGATATAGTCGAACTTCTCGTCCGGAACATACTGCTCCGGGTCCGACACGACATAATTCCAGGCTGGGTTCGCGCTCCGCGCCTCGGCGGCCAATTCAGGAGTGAGCTCAACCCCCACCCCACGCCGGGGCTTAACCGCCGAGAGGAATTGACCCAGGTCGGAACGGACGGAGAGCACGCGTTTGCCGGGCTCGATCAAGAATTGAAACAGCCGGGCAATGCTCTTGTAGTAATATCCGTTCCGCTTCACCCATGATTCCCGTCCCGGCGCAAGGCGCGCCTGAAGTTTACGTATGACCTGGCGGCGCATCCGCAACGCATCGGGGCCCCAAGGCGGCGGAGTCATGGCTTCAGACATCCGAAGCGATGAAGCACAATGGTCGAGACGGATCAAGCCCCGTGGAGCAGCCATGAGCGACCTGCGCCGGTGGATTTTCCAAGGTTGGGCCCGCCGCTCTTTCCCCTTTCCACGTCTTGCACTTTCACTCTCACTTCCGCCCCATGGATGTGCTGCGCCATGCCCGATCAATTCGTCGCTGCCTGCTG
>CAISZN010000609.1 GCA_903889985.1 uncultured Hyphomicrobiales bacterium
ACGCGCCGGTTGATGTAGGTGTCGTCGGCCGCATATTTCGGATCGACGAACATGACATCCACGATGCGGCGCATGTGCTCCTTCGTACCATCGTAGGTATTCAGGGTCTTGCGGGCTTCATTGTCAGGCGCATCGCCGCCACCCGAGCAGCACACAACGCTGACGATTGGCCAGTCTGGCGGATTGCGAGCTGCAACCGTCAGGCTAAGGCCCCCCGACATCGAGCTGCCGATGACATGGGCGCGATCCACGCACATCGCATCGAGAAAGCGACGGATATGCGCGATGCGCTTGTTGAACTGGCCGTTGAAGTCAAAAACCTTGTCGGTCAGTCCAAAGCCCAGATGATCGGGGGCGAGCACATGATAGTGCTCGCCGATCTCAGGCAGGTTGTTCTCCCACGATGTTTCCGCGCAACCGCCGAACTCGGCGGAGTGCAGCATCAGCACCGTGGGCTTGCGACCCTTGTGACCAAGGCCGGCTTCAAAATAATGGGTCTTGATGCCGTCTACCGAGACGGTATGCCCGCCCTTCATTCTGCAGCTGCCTTTGTCTCGAGCGGCTTGGTGCGCGCCAGATCCTTGATCGCCGGATAGACTTCCTTGGCGAACATGCGGATGTTCTTGGCCGTGCGCTCGTGATCGAGGAAGCCGGCCTGCATCATCATGAGCAGATGATCGAAGCCGCCGACGAGATCATAGAAACGCTTGATCTGCGCGGTCACCTGATCAGGCGTGCCATACATGACGACGCCCTGCTCGCGCTGGAATTCCAGCGTCTGCGAACGCATCGCATCCGTGCGGCCCGAATAGGTGCCCTTCAGTGCGTTGACGTTGAACTCGACCGGGACGTAGCCGGGCGGGTTGCGATACTGCGGCTCGGCCTTGGCGACCATGTACCACAGCAATTCCTTCATGCCGGCCTCAGCTTCCGCCTCGGTGTCGGCCACATAGACGAGCGGCATGAAGGCCGTGCCGCCGCCGCCGGGCTGGCCATTCAGCACATAGGAGCTGCGATAGGCCTCGAACAGCTGCTTCACCTTGGGATGCGGCTGCAGGAAGGTCGCAAACACGAAGCCGCGGGCGGCTGCGCGCTGGATGCCGGGCACGTCGCTCGAACCGGTGATCCAGATCGGGGGATGAGGTGTCTGGTACGGGCGGGGCCAGAGGTTGACCGCGCGACGATGGGTGAACTGGCCTTCGAAGTTGAAGGGCTCGTCATGGGTCGTCCAGGCCTTCTGGACGAGGTCGATGCCTTCCCACAGACGCTCGACCGTGCGGGTCGGGTTCGTGTTGGCGGCGAAGATCTCGTAGGGCACGCCGCGCACGAAACCGGCTTCGAGGCGGCCGCGCGAGATGCAGTCCACCATCGCCATTTCCTCGGCGATGCGCAGTGGGTCACCGCGATTGGCAACCGGATTGCCGAGAATGCACAGGCGGCCGTTCTTGGTCTGGCGTGCCAGAATGGCCAGCGACAGGGGAGCCGCAACGTCAAGGCAGGTGGCTGTCTGATGATGCTCGTTGACCATCAGGTTCAGGCCGGCATCGTCAGCGATCATGTATTCGTCGAGGTAGCGGTTGTAGAGATCCGCACCGATTTTCGGGTCATAGTGCTTGCTGGCAAGCGAGACGCGCATCGTCGACAGCTGCTCCAGCGGGGGCAGATGCGGATAGGGCATCTCAGTGAAGTACCATGCCTGCATGTGGTGGTGCTCCTTCGGGGTTTTTCAATCAGCCGATAAAGGCATTGATGTGCTGCAGGACGTCCTGCGGCTTTTCAATCTGCGGATAATGACCAGCCTTCGGAACGGTCACGAACTTTGCGCCCGGGATCAGTTCGCTGAAAGCCTTGCCGTATTTCGATGTGATCACGCCGTCTTCCTCGCCCCAGATGAAGAGGGTCGGAACCTTGATCCGCGGCAGACGCACCTTCAGTTTCGGATTGTGCATGTAGGGTTCCCAGCAGAAGCGCGCGAAGCTCTCGATGTTGCGCGCAACGATGGTGACGTCAGCCTCGTCCATGGCGGAGAAGTCGCGATTGTTCAGGTCGGTGTCATACCACTTCAGCTCGGCAACCTTGCTGGGATGCAGCGTCCAGATGTCCTGCACGTCGCGATCGAGCGGGCCGCCGATCTTCACGCCGAATGAGTTCACAAGCACGAGCTTCGAAATGAAGCTGTCGTCCTTGATGGCAACCTCGGTGGCAATCCAGCCGCCCAGTCCAAGACCGACGACAGGGATGTCCTTCAGGCCGAGAGCCTCGACGAGATCGAGAATGATGTAGGAGATATCGTCGGGGCTGGAGATCCAGTCGGGACGCTCGGACCGGCCAAACCCCGGCGGCTGAGCAATGATGAGCTCATAACGCTTGGCGAGTTCCGCGACGAAGGGCGAATCCAGCTCGCGCTGGCTTTCCTCGCTGAGCAGCAGGAGAAGCGGCTTGCCCGTCCCGCGGCGCTCCACCTCGATTTTCATTCCCTGGATCGTCACGAAATCGGACATGTGTCTCCGTCCCACTTGGTCTTGAATATGGTCCGGGCGGTGCGCTGACGGCACAATTTCACCCATGACACTACTGGTATTCGCAGGTGGGGGAGGGTCAAGGCCCGGCATTGCCCTGTCCGCGCAAGAGTGTACAAATTCAGCAATGACCTGCGTTATGATGCAAAAATCGGTAATCGGGTCGTGTGGCTGTCCGGGGCAGGGTTGGAAAAGATGGATGCAGTGCTCACCGCCGATACCCTCGGCCTGTCGAACTGGATCGCCACGGCTTCCAAGCTGGAGAGCCGTCACGCCCATTTCGTGGCGGCGGACGTTCCAGCCACCCGCCAGCGGATTCTCGAGGTCACGCAGGGTCGCTGCCGTTTCACGGTCACGGATTCCGGGCCATTTATCCAGTTCCGTGAAGCCCATGCCTATGCCGGGCAGCTGGCGATCAAGTTTTTCAGCTGGGACTGCTCGGGTGTTTGCGAGACGTCCGTGGCGCGCGCACCCTCGCACCACGTGACGCTCCACATCCCGCTTCGGGGCAGTTTTGAAGCCCGTCAGGGCGGCAGGAGCGCGACCGTAGGTCCCGGGCAAATGCTGGTGGTCTCATCCCCCGGGACTGTCCGGCGGCGGTGGGAGGGAGCCTGCGATTTGCTGAATGTATCCATTATGCGCAAAGCCGCTGTCAGCGTTTTTTCCCAGTCGCCCGAAGCCAGTGGCCTGCTGAGCCTGCCCCTGACGGTCATCGACCTGCGGCAGGAGATCACGCTGGCCCGCTTCATCGAGGATCTGGCCCAGGATCTGGGGCGCGAGACCCCGTCCTTTTCGGCTCCCGATGCAATTCCCCATGTCGAACGACTGCTTCTGACGCTGCTTGCGGCGGGCCTCAGGGGGTCCACCGACCTGCCATCACGCAAGGAGGCCAGCGCGGTTGCGCCCTGGTACGTCAGGCGGGCAGAGGAGTTTCTGCGCGACAACTTCAGCCGCAAGGTCAGCATGCAGGAGTTGGCAGAGGCCTGCGGAGTCAGCGTCAGGACCCTGCATTACGGCTTCGCCAAGTTCCGCGACCACAGTCCCGCAGAACGTCTGAGGGCTATCCGCCTGATGCAGGCGCGTCACGCATTGATCGAGGCGAGGATCAGCGGGCATAAGGTCACTGATATTGCCCGCCTCGTCGGCTATGACAACAAGAGTCAGTTCTCGCGGGACTACAAGGCTCACTTCCACGAGAGCCCGTCGGACACCCTGCGCGCCGCCTTTTCCTGAGGCGGCGCGGCTTTATCGTCCTCAGCCGCCGAATTCGGGCAGCGGCTGCTGGCTGACCAGATTGATCGAATAGCCCTCGAGCCCGACGATCTTGTGATTGGAATTCGTCAGCAGGATCATGTTCTTGACCCCGACATCCTGAAGAATTTGGGCGCCGATGCCATACTGGCGCAGTTCGGCGATCGGCTTGCTCATGGCATGGCCATCGCGTTCCCGGATGAAGCGCGAGAGGGTGGTCGGGGTCGGCTCGCGTATGACCACGATCACGCCTCGGCCCTTTTCGCTGATCAGGCGCATGGCGGACTCGAGTTCGCCTGCCCGCGAGCGCGCGCCGCCACGGAAGAAGGCGCCTGGCGTCACATCGCCGAGGCTGTCAGCCAGCAGGTTGTGCTGG
>CAISZN010000610.1 GCA_903889985.1 uncultured Hyphomicrobiales bacterium
CACAACGGCATCATCGAGAACTTCCGCGAATTGCGTGAGGAGCTCATCGCCAAGGGGCACCACTTCGCAACGGAAACGGACACGGAGGTCGTGGCCCATCTCGTGACCGAGGAACTGCGACAGGGCCGCTCCCCGCGCGATGCGGTAGCGGCTGGCCTGCCGCGCCTGCGTGGCGCCTTTGCCCTGGCCTTCCTGTTCGAGGGCGAAGAGAATCTGCTGATCGGTGCCCGCCAGGGTGCTCCGCTCGCCGTTGGTTATGGCGAAGGCGAGATGTACCTGGGCTCGGATGCCTTGGCGCTCGCGCCCTTCACCGACACGATCACCTATCTCGAGGATGGTGACTGGGTTGTGCTGACCCGGGACAGCGCCGAGTTCCGTGATTCGACGAACCAGCCGGTTCACCGTGCGAAGCAGCGCTCGCAGGCCTCGGCCTTCCTTATCGACAAGGGCAACCATCGCCATTTCATGTCGAAGGAAATCCATGAGCAGCCCGAAGTCGTCGGCCGCACGCTTGCCCACTATCTCGACATGTCGTCGGGGTCCGTGCGGCTGCCCTTCGATCTGAGCTTTGATCCGAAGACCCTCAAGCGCATCACCATCTCGGCCTGCGGTACGGCCTATTACGCCGGGCTCGTGGCAAAATACTGGTTCGAGCGGTTTGCCCGCGTGCCCGTCGAAATCGATGTGGCGTCGGAATTCCGCTACCGTGAAGCGCCCGTGGAGGAGGGCGGCCTGATGATCGTCGTCTCCCAGTCGGGCGAGACGGCTGATACGCTGGCCTCCCTGCGCTATGCGCGCCAGCATGGCATGTGCGTGCTCTCCGTCGTGAACGTGCCGACATCCACTATCGCCCGCGAGAGCGACATCGTGGCGCCGACCCTTGCGGGGCCTGAGATTGGTGTGGCCTCCACAAAGGCCTTCACCTGTCAGCTTGCGGTGCTCGCCTGCCTGGCCGTCGGCTTTGGCCGAGCGCGAGGCGCCATCGATACTGCCCGCGAGGCCAATCTCGTCTCGCAGCTCATTGCAGTGCCGGGCCTGATGGCGGAAGCCCTCAAGCGGGAGGGCGCTGCCGAGACGCTTTCAGCCTCGCTCGCCAAGGCGCGCGACGTGCTCTATCTGGGCCGCGGCACGAGCTATCCGCTGGCGCTGGAAGGTGCTCTGAAGCTCAAGGAAATCTCCTATATCCACGCGGAAGGCTATGCAGCGGGCGAGCTGAAGCATGGACCCATCGCGCTCATCGACGAGAGCATGCCGGTCATCGTGATCGCGCCGCATGATCCCGTATTCGAGAAGACCGTTTCGAACATGCAGGAGGTCGCGGCACGCGGGGGACGGATCATCCTGGTGGCGGATGCCCGCGCCGAAGCGGAGGCCGCCATCAACTTCCATGCGGTGCTCGCCATGCCGCAGATGGAGCCGGATTTCGCGCCCATCGTCTATGCGGTGCCGGTCCAGCAGATCGCCTATTACACCGCTGTTCATATGGGCAAGGACGTGGACCAGCCGCGCAACCTCGCCAAGAGCGTCACGGTGGAGTGAGGGTGGCCACCGCCGGTCCGTCGGATCTCCCGCCGGGGACCGTCCGCCCTCCGGCGCGGGATGAACGCCTGCCAGTGCGCCATTCCAGCATCGGGCCGCTGCGCCTCAGCGGGGTAACGCTCGCCGCGCTTGGCTTCCACACGCTGCTTTTTGCGAGCGTGATCTATTTCGAACAGTATCGAGACCGGCAGGTGACCGCGGCGCAGGAGACGCCGGTCGAAATCGTGGATGAAATCCCCAAGGAAGCGCCTCAAGAAGAACAGCCTCAGCCAAAAGCTCCCGAATCACCCCAGCAGGCTTCCGAAGCGGCTCAGCCACCGCCGGGTTCCCCCGATCCGGTTTCGAGCCAGTCCGCGCCTTTGACGCCCGAGGCCTCCGACAAGCCCGCGCCGCCGCAGGCTGCCGATCCCAAGCCCGCGCAAGCTCCCCCGCCGGCAGCGCCCCCAAAGCCCCAGCAGCCGGCTCAAAGCACTCCGGCCAAGCCCGAGCCAGGGCCGGCGGTCCCCGTACCCGCTGCGCAGGATCGCGCAGGCGAAGCGGAGGGACCTCGCGAGGTGGCACTGCCACCCTCCCGGGTCGATCCCCCGACGCCCAGCGAGCATGACGCGGCCACCGCCGATTTCCCCTTCGTGCCCGAAACCTTCCGCAGCGCAGCGCTTCCGGGCGCCGATCATGCCACGGAGGACAGCTACAAGAGCCTTGTCTTTGGCCTGCTCGAACGGGCCAAGCGGATCCCGGCGGGTGCGCAGGCGCGGGGTGCGCAGGGCACGGCGCTGGTGAGCTTCCAGCTCGATCGTGCGGGC
>CAISZN010000611.1 GCA_903889985.1 uncultured Hyphomicrobiales bacterium
CTATGTTGCCCCGGTGCGTGGCAATATCTTCCGGGCTGTAGAGACTGACTGGGGGTGCCCCTCGGGCCTCTGCCGCGGCACTGGATTCCCCGTTGAATCCGCTTGCAATCCTGCCCACGCCACGGGATATTCCGCCAGCCAACCTCTGCCCTGCGTTCATTCCAGCAATCGTGCCGTACTCGCCAAAGTGAGAGCCAAGGTGGCCTCCGACGCCGGCCCCGCCCAGATCAAGCAATCCCTTTGCCATATTCCCGACTTTACTGGCCAACCACCCGCTGGAGGGGGCATCGAACGAAGTTGGCGCACTACCATCAAGTATGTCGTTGGCGATGTCTGCGTGAGGGGCCCGCGAAACCGTCCCAGTATCAGCACCAATCGGAGCGCCCGGCGCCTGCTGCGCAGACATCTTTTCCAGCATTGCAGAGGAAAGTGTGGGCGCCCTCCCGTCATTCCGTTCCCATACGCCCTTGGCATTTTTGGTGACAGGCGCCCCATCAATATCTACGGCCTGCGGGGCAGGCGCCGCCGGGGGCGGATCGCCCTGCGCCAAAGTTGTCCCGACGTCGGCCTTTGCGGCGGCATTCATTCTTTCCGCAGTCGCAGGGTCTTTTGGCGGGAGCCCCGTGGCTGCGCTGAAGGATACGTTTTTCGGGTCCACGCCACTGTGCTCAAGGACTGCCTGACGGAGGCTAGCGGAGTTCACGCCCATACCACGACGGGACTTCCCGGTACCGGTGCCCGTATTTCCCTGAGCGAGCTGCTGCCATTTTCTGAGGACAGTCGGGTCCGCCCTGATCCTTGCAACTTGCTCGTCAGTCAGGCCCGAGTTTCGCAATGCAGCCTCGGCCTGAGGCGTGAGACTTGTGGGGTCATTCCCTGATGAGAAGATTGTCGGTTTAGTATATCCCTTGATAATCCGTATAGCGTGGGCCTCCGGAGAGAGTACTGACTCGGTTGCGGCTGCGGCCTTGTTTACGCCTCTCAGAACTTTGGTTCCCGTTTGCGCTGCACGCATACCAACCACGCTCGGCGTTGTTTGCGAAACACGCTCAAGGCCGGCGGCGTTACGTCCGGACAAATAGCGTGTCCCGCCCGCCAACCCGCGAAACAGCTGTACGGTTCCCACTGGATCCTGCTGAAAGGACTCTACGGGATGCGTCACAGTATGGGTCATCGCGCCCGGCAAGCCCAAGACTTGGGCTTCGACATCCTTCTTCTGCTGGATGGCCATACGCCGGATATTGGGATCGCTGTGGTGCTGCAGATAGTATTGCGACAATGGGTTTGTGGCAGTAGTCTGCTCACCGACATTTGCCACATACTGACCGACCGCAGGGATAGCATTGTATGCCGTAGACCTGAGATACTCATCCCAAGGCATGTCCTTCCTGTAAGGGACTTTGTGCCCCCCTATCAGGTAGTCGAACCAGCTATTTGGGTCGCCCATAATATTCTCCTACCTACCTTGAGCCACGAAACCGACGACTTTTCCATCGCGGACCTTCACGATACCATTATGCATGCGATAAT
Organism: uncultured Hyphomicrobiales bacterium; assembly: GCA_903889985.1. GTDB lineage: Bacteria > Pseudomonadota > Alphaproteobacteria > Rhizobiales > Beijerinckiaceae > Terripilifer. Next base: position 1,531 of record CAISZN010000611.1, read on the forward strand.
AGCCACTCTGGACTCCTCGCGGCTGCTTGGGGTCGTGCTTGGCATTATGCTTGCCCGCAAAGTAGTCGTACCAGTCGCTAAGTGAATTTGGCATGGCGCCTTGCTCCTTACTGTCTGGGCTTCATGAGCACTGACTTGATCCTATGATCGTCGCCAATCTGGACTATGTTGCCGGCCACATTGAAGAGCCCTTTTTCTGCAGGCCTACGCGTCGCCGGGTCGATAACGACTCCCCCGGTTGTGGCGGGCGGCTTGGCTACGGGAA
>CAISZN010000612.1 GCA_903889985.1 uncultured Hyphomicrobiales bacterium
AGTTTTTCGCACACGGCCAGCATCTTGTGGTTTTCGCTCAGAACCTGGCCATGCACGCTCTGCAGACCTTCCGCATGGGCATGGGCAATCATGAGCTTCATCAGCGCCCAGCCGAGCCCGCGACCCTTCTGGTCCGACCGCAGCAGGATCGCATATTCGCCGCTCTCGTGATTGGCATCCATCATGAGGCGGACGGCCCCCAGCATTTCCCCGGCCTCGTCGATCGCGACGAGCACGAAGGCGCGCGCATAGTCGATCTGGGTCAGGCGGGCGATGAAGGTGTGGCTGAACTCCTTGATCGGAGCAAAGAAGCGAAGCCGCAGGTCGTCCAGCGAGACGCGCGCAAAGAAATGCCGGTACATCTCCTCGTCATCGGGCCGCACGGGCCGCAGCAGCAGGCGTGATCCATCGGCCCGCCGCAGCCACCGTTCCCAATGCTTGGGATAGGGCGCAACGGCGAAGCGTGAGTTGACCAGACCGCGACGTCCCAACACCGCCGCCACCGACACACGCGCATCAACCGCGATCACGCCATCCGCATCTGCAAGGACCGGGTTGATGTCGAGTTCGCGGATCTCCGGAAGGTCAGTGGACATCTGGGAGAGCTTGACCAGCGTCAGCGCTACCGCGTCGATATCCGCCGCAGGCACGTCGCGATAGTGGCGCAGGATGCGCACGACGCGGGTGCGCTCGATAAGGTCCTTGGCGAGGGTGAGATCGAGCGGGGGCAGGGCCAGTGCGCGGTCATTGATGACTTCTACGGCCTTGCCGCCGCGCCCAAACAGCACCACGGGCCCGAAGGTCGGATCTTCCGCCAGACCCATGATCAGCTCGCGCGCATGGGGACGCTTGATCATGGCATGGACCGTCACGCCGGCGATCTGTGCTTTGGGCACCTTGGATGCCACGCGCGCCAGCATGGCTCGGGTTGCATCGAGTACCGATTGCGGGCTGGTAAGATCGAGGACGACGCCTTCGACGTCGGATTTGTGGATGATGTCGCGCGACTGGATCTTGATGACGCAGGAACCATAGGCCTCGATGATTGGGCCTGAGAGAAGCGCGGCGTCTTCCGGCGACGCTGCAAAGCGGGCAGGTGCGATCGGCACGCCGTAGCAGTCGAAGAGATCCGAGACTTCTGCCGGATCGAGCCATGTGTCGCCGCGTGCCAGCACCATCGAGATGATCTCGCGTGCACGGGCCACGTCGGGCGTGAAGTTTTCCGGCATGCTTGGTGGCGTCGCCATCAGGTTGTCGCGGCTCTCGCGCCATTTCACGAGATGCATGAATCCGCGGGTCGCACCGGTCTGGTAGTTGGGGATGCGCGCTTCCTGGAAGATGCGGTTGCTCTCGGCCGTCGGGCCCAGCCAGACCGCAAAGACGGGCTTCTTGCTGCCACCGACCTTGCGCGCCATCTCGACCGTGCTGGCGACGCCTGCAGCCACTGCATCGGCATCACTGAGGGCCGTGGGGCAATGCATCACCATCACCGCATCATTGGCAGGATCGGCAAGCAGCGGTTCAAGCGCTGCGGAGAAACGTGCCGGGTCCGCGTCGCCCACGATGTCGACCGGATTGGCATGGGACCATGTGACGGGCAGCACCTTGTCGAGTGCCAGGCGGGTATCGGGTGACAGCTCCGCCAGATGCCCGCCCGCGTCGATGAGTTCATCCACCGCCAGCACGCCAATGCCACCGCCATTGGTGAGGATAGCAAGCCGGTCACCATCAAAGGGCCTGATGCGACCGAGCGTTTCGGCGGCTTCGAAGAGTTCGTTGATGTCACGCACGCGCAGCACGCCGGCGCGCCGGAACGCGGCATCGTAGACGGCATCTGCCCCCGCGAGTGCGCCGGTATGCGTGGCTGCCGCCTTGGCTGCGCGCGGATGGCGTCCGGCCTTGATGACGATGACAGGTTTGACGCGGGCTGCGGCACGCGCCGCGGACATGAATTTCTTCGCGTCCTGGATCGCCTCCACGTAGAGCAGGATCGCGCGGGTTGCCCCGTCGAGCGCGTACCAGTCGAGCAGATCACCGAAATCCACATCGGCCATGTCGCCGATGCTGACGAGGCCGGAAAAACCTATCTTTCGGTCATGAGCGAAGGCGGCGAGGGATGCGGCGATGGCGCCTGACTGGGAGATGACCGCGAGGTCGCCCGGAATAATCTGATGCGCGGCAAAGCTCGCGTTGAGGCCCTGTCGCGGCACAACGAGGCCAAGACAGTTCGGCCCGATGACGCGAATGCCCGTCCGCCGCACGATGGTCCGCAGCTGGCTGGCAAGCGAGTCTGGCCCGTGATCGGGATCGGCTGTGATGACGACGGCAGCGGGTGTGCCGGCAGCGGCAGCCTCCTCGACGAGGCCGGCGACGCTCTCCTTCGGAGCGACCACGATCGCAAGATCGGGGGTTGGAGTGAGGTCTGCGATCCTCGGGACGCAGGGGATGCCATCAATGTCGCTGTGACGCGGATTGACGAGGCCGATCTGGCCGGGGAAGCCTGCCGCCCTCAGGTTCTCGATGACACAATGGCCGAGACTTCCCGGTCGCGCGCTCGCACCCAGCACCGCGACAGATTTCGGTCGGAACAGCCGGTCGAAATGATGGGTGCTCAAGCTTGCTCTCCAGATATGACCCGCGCGTCCGGCTTGCTGGCTGGGATAGCGAACCGAAGCAGGCCGTCATGTCACTTTTATGCTGCAACGCAAAATTGCGTGCCATGACCTCAATCAAGCCGTGATCATGATCCTTATTAGAAAAGTGTTCAAATGAACACCTAAGCTAACGCTGTATCAGCGAGGAGACGGGCCATGACTGCAAATATGCTCCATCACAAGGCCTGCCTGCTGGTCTGCGACGGGCACCGGGCTCTCTTCGTCGTCAACGAAGGTCATCCCGGCCACCTTGATTTGCATGTCCAGCGGGAGGTTTCCCGCCATGCACCGGCCCACAATGCGCAGATGGGCACGGATCGTCCGGGATTGTCGCGCAATGTCACGGGGACGGCAGGCACCTCTCTGCCCGGCGCGGATTGGCATCGTCTGGATGAGGAGGCCTTCATGAATCGCTCCCTCGCGGAGTTTGGTGCTTTCGCGAAGGAGACAGGGGCCGATCAGGTTGGCTTTGTCGCGCCGCCGCACGCCCTGGCGGCACTGCGCAAGCACATGCCTCATGCGCTCAAGGAGCAATGCGTGCTCGAGGTCGACAAGGATCTCACCAAGCATCCCGTAAGCGAAATGCAAAAGATCCTGCTCAACTAATTCGGTTCAGTTGAGCCTCACGCCACAGCGCGGATCGTGCGGCCGATCTTCTCGATCAGCTCACCGATCTGTGCTTCGCTGATGATGAGGGCCGGCGACATGACCAGCGTGTCGCCGGCCGTGCGCAGGAGCAGATCCTCGTTGTGGAAGGCGTGGTTCATCGCATCAAAACCGCGACGGCCCGCGCCTGCCGCACTTGGCGCCAGATCGACTGCTGCAACCAGGCCGACATTGCGGATGTCGAGCACATTGGGCAATCCACGCAGCGAATGCACCGCATCTGCCAGCACCGGCTCAAGCGCCAGCGCGCGTGCAAACAGGCCCTCACGCGCATAGAGGTCGAGCGTGGCAAGCCCCGCCGCACAGGCGAGTGGATGCGCCGAATAGGTATAGCCGTGGAACAGCTCCACCGCCTTTTCAGGCCCCTGCATGAAGGCATCATAGATGCCATCGCGCGCCAGCACGCCGCCCATGGGCACGGAGCCTGCGGTGACGCCCTTGGCGAAGGTGATCAGGTCTGGCAGCACGTCATAGCGCTCTGCGGCAAAGCCGTATCCCATTCGTCCAAAACCGGTGATGACCTCATCGAAAATCAGCAGGATGCCGTATGCGTCGCAGATCTCGCGCAGGCGCTTCAGGTAACCTTTTGGCGTTGGCAGCGCGCCCGTCGAACCAGCCATGGGTTCGACGATGACGGCGGCGATGGTGGAGGCATCATGCAGGGCGACGAGGTTTTCGAGTTCGTCGGCCAGATGCGCGCCCCATTCGGGCTCGCCGCGTGAAAAGGCCTGCTCGGCGCGATTATAAGTCGTGGGCAGATGATCGACGCCTGCCAGCAGGCTGCCGAAGGCCTTGCGATTGGCGACCATGCCGCCCACCGAAATGCCACCGAAGCCAACACCATGATAGCCGCGCACGCGGCCAATCAGACGTGTGCGGCCGCCCTGGCCCTTCGCCTGCCAATAGGCCAGTGCGATCTTCAGCGCCGTGTCGACAGCCTCAGAACCCGAATTGCAGAAGAAGACGCGGTTGAGGTCTCCCGGTGCCATCGCGGCAAGACGGCTGGCAAGCTGGAAGGCTTTGGGGTGCCCGAACTGGAAGGGCGGTGAGAAATCCATCTCCGCCGCCTGCTCCTGAATGGCGCGCACGATTTCCTCGCGCCCATGGCCCGTGTTCACGCACCAGAGGCCGGCAGCGGCATCGAGCAGTGCGCGACCTTCGGGGGTGTAATAGTGCATGCCCTTGGCGGACCCGACCATGCGTGGTGCTTGCTTGAAAGCGCGGTTCGATGTGAACGGCATCCAATAGGCGTCGAGGTCGTTGGGGGCCGCTGTCGTCATGATAGCTTCCTGAAGAATGAGCGTGCGCTCATACCACAGGCACCGCGTTTCCGGAACGCTTGCGCTCAGACCCGCAGAACCGCTGCGCCTGCGGTGAGGCCTGCTCCCGCTGCGGTGAAGAGCAGGGTCTCGCCTGACGCCAACGGTGCATCACGCGTCGAAAGCGACAGCGTGAGCGGAATCGTCGCGGCCGACGAATTGCCATAGTCCTCGACGCTCGACAGCAAGTTGGCTGCCTCGATGCCCAGCCGCCGGGCGACCACGGCCGTCATGCGCGCATTGGCCTGATGCGGCACGAAGCGGCTGATATCTGCGGCCTTGAGGCCAGACTTCTGCAGAGCCTTTTCGGCGCAGCCCACCATCAGGTCGACGGCGCGCTGGAACATCGCCCCGCCATCGCTCATGCGCATCAGAACGTCACTTGGCGACGCAGCCTGTGTGAAAGGCTTGCGGCTGCCACCGGCCGCAATGCTGACAAGCGCGTAACCCGTGCCATCGGAATTGAGATCGGCTCCCAGCAGGCCTGACATGGGATCCTGCGAAGGTTCGAGCAGCACGGCCCCGGCTGCATCGGCAAAAAGGACGGCGCTGCCGCGCTCATTGGGCTCGATGCGCCGGCTCAGCACATTGGCGGCAATGACCAGCGCGGGGCGCTCCTGTGCCCGCACATAGCCATCGGCCATGATGAGCGCCTGCACGAAGCCCGAGCAGGCGCCTGCCAGATCCATGGCGCCCGCATGGACGAGGCCGAGGCGCTGGGCCACCAGCGGCGCGGTGGGGGGCAGCAGGTGGTCGGGCGTGGAGGTGGCCAGGATCAGGGTGCCGATGTCGGCCCGCTTGCCTGGGTTGCGCGCAAACAGGTCCTCGGCGGCGCGCACGGCCAGATCGCTGGCGGCTTCCTCGGGTGCTGCGAAGTGGCGGGCGCGGATGCCCGTGCGCTCCTCGATCCAGCCTTCGGCCAGGCGCAGGCGCGCCTCGATCTCGCGGTTGAGCACCCGGCGTTGCGGCACATAGTGGCCGCAGCCGGCGAGGCGCGATGTGATGGGCGCGAAGTAGCTCATGGGGTCAGAGGATTAGACCAGCCCTCGCGCCCGGTCGAGCCGTCAGTTCGGACCCTTCAGCAGATCTGCGGTGCGCTTCACGATGGCAGGCGCGGTCTTGTAGGCCTCCTCGACGATCTTCTGGATCTCCTCGCCGGGGACGGGGTTGATCTCGAGATCCGCCTTGGCAGCCTCCGCCAGCAGGTCCTTGTCCTTGAGGGCGGCGACGAAAGCGGCACGCAGGGCGGCGACCCGCTCCGCAGGCACGCCGGGCGGCGCCATGAAGGGGCGTCCCATCACATTGCGGGCAAAGACGAGAGAGAAGATCTGCTTGTCCTCGGGCGTGCGCGCCAGATCGAGGATCAGTGGCACGTCGGGCAGCTCCTCGTGCTTGGAGAGCGAGAGTTGCACGAGCACGTTCATCTTCTTGTCGCGCAGCCATTCGGGATGGGTCGACTTGACGCTCGACCAGGACCAGCCGCAGCGGCCCTGCACCTCGCCGCGCTCGATGGCGAGGTTGATCTCGTTGCCGCCCGGATAGCCGGGAATAACCTTCATCTTCGAGCCCAGAACGCCGTTGATGACATAGACGAACTGGTCCGTGTCAGCCGCGCCGCCGGAGCCGCCCATGACGAGCTCGCTTTTCAGCAAATCGCCGAAATTTTTCACGCCTGCGGTCGTCCAGGCCATGCAGATGCTGACCTCGTTGTTGGCGCTGCCGATCCAGTTGAATTTTACTGCATCGAACTGGCCGCCGGGCATGCCGAACAGGGGATCAAAAGCGGCGCCGCGCGCCACCGTGGCGATGGCCGTGCCATCCTTTGGCGCGACGTTGTAGAGCCAGTTGGTCAGGCGGATCGAGCCCGCGCCTTCCATGTTGCGCGGAACAACGGTCGGGTTGCCGGGAATATATTTGCCCAGATAGCGCGCGAGCAGACGACCATAGACATCATAGCCGCCGCCGACGCTGTA
>CAISZN010000613.1 GCA_903889985.1 uncultured Hyphomicrobiales bacterium
ATCGGCGCGGGCATCAGCATGGGCTTTGCGGAAGCCCTCTCCGATGACGGCTCCCTCACGGGCCGTGGAACGCCATGGCTGCGCGGCAGCATCTGCGGCCTGATGACTGCGCTGGGCGGCTTTGGCCATACCCTGCCCTATCTGGTGCCCGACAGCTGGCCGAATGCCTTCTGGATTGCAACCGGCATTGCAGGCGTGGTGGTCTTCTTCGAGCTCTGGGCCATTGCCTGGATTCGGGCGCGCTACATGGACACGCCATTCCTGCAGGCTGTGTTCCAGATCGTGCTGGGCGGCGCGATCGTGCTCGCAGCCGGTATCCTGATTGGTGGTGCCTAGCGCCCCGTCCTGACACGCCGGTTTTCAGAGTAAGATTGGAACATGAGCCAGATTCCCCATGTTCCGGTTCTCATTGCAGGCGCTGGGCCAGTCGGTCTGACGCTGGCTGCCGATCTCGCCTGGCGCGGGATCGCCAGCCAATGTATCGATCCGAAGCAGACCGTCGATGCGCATCCGCGCGCCATCTCGATCGGCGTGCGCAGCATGGAACATTTCCGCCGCCTCGGCCTTGCCCAGGCTGTGATCGACGCCGGTGTTCCACGTTCGCAAAAGCTTGATGTCGCCTATGTCACACGGCTGACTGGCCGCGAGATCTTCCGCTTCAAGATCCCTTCGATCGAGGATCTTTCGACCTCGCGCGAATATCTGGCGCAAGCCACACCCGAGATCGCGGCTTCGCCCTATTACAAGACGTGGACTGCGCAATCCCCGCTCGAGCGGGTCTTGCGATCCCATCTCGAGCAGACATCGCTCACCACGCTTCAGTTCGGCACGTCTTTGCTCGATTTCCATGAAGGCCCGAATGGCGTGAAAGCCACTCTCGTCAACCCCGATGGATCGCAGCAGCAAGTCACCGCTGATTATCTCATCGGCTGCGATGGTGCATCGAGTCGCGTCCGGCAAGGCCTAGGCATCAGACTGGAGGGGCGTGGCACACTCGGTCGGGCTCTCGGCATACACTTTCGTGCGCCAGGCCTTCGCACGCGCCTCGGCGACAGGCCCGCAGTCATGTACTGGATCATGGCGCCGGGCTGTGGCGGCACGATCTACATGATCGATGGCGGCGATGAGTGGGTCTATAATCGCTACTTCGCCGCCGATGAGCCTGCGCAGATTCATGATGCAGAGCGCCTGCTGCGCGCTGCAATCGGTGATGATCACCACTTCGAGCTCCTGTCCGTGCAGGAGTGGTTTCCACGTCAGCTCGTCGCCGAAAGCTTTGGAACGCAGCGTGTCTTCCTCGCGGGGGATGCCTGCCATCTCTTCGTGCCGACCGGTGGGTTCGGGATGAATACCGGCATCGGCGATGCGGTCGATCTCGCGTGGAAGATCGCAGCGACGCAGCAAGGCTGGGGCGGCCCAGAACTGTTGCAAGGCTATGATGCGGAAAGACGTCCCATTGGCAGGTCCAATACACTGGAAGCAGCCGACAATTATGCGCGCAGCAGCGACATGTTCCTTGGCCTTGAAGATCTCGAACGCGACGATGCGGCAGGCATCGCAACGCGAGCGACGCTCGCCGCCAAGCTACCACCGAAGATCAAGCACTTTGCGCCCATCGGTGTGCATCTGGGCTATGCCTATGATGACTCGCCGCTGATCGTGCCCGATGGCACGCCCATGCCGGAACGCTCCAGCGCCAGCTATGCGCCAACCGCACGCCCCGGGCACCGCGCCCCTCATGCATGGCTTTCTGATGGAGTGACGATCCTCGATCTGTTCGGTCGTGAGTTCGTGCTGCTGGCCTTCACCGGGGCGGATCCGAGCCCTTTTGCTCAGGTCGCCCAGGAACGCGCCATGCCACTACGCATCGAGGCAATCGAAGATCCAGCCATAGCGCGCCTGTATGACGCCCCGCTCATTCTGGTACGCCCGGACGGGCATGTCTGCTGGCGCGGGTCGATGGGGCATGACGCAGGGCGAATCCTTGACGCGGTACGCGGAGCCTAGGCTCTTTCCTTCCGGTCGAAAGCAGGCGTAAGCTCCCGGAAAAGAGAAGCCCGGGAGGAAACATGCGTCGCCACATCGCTGGCTGGCTGAGCCTGTTTGCATGGCTCGCCCTTTGTCCTTCCATGAACGCCCTTGCACAGGACGAGGCCTTCTTCCGGGGCAAGACAGTCCGCCTCGTCGTCGGTTCCACGGCTGGGGGCGGCTATGACACTTACGCCCGGCTCATTGCGCCCTCTTTGTCGAAGATCCTGGGCGCAACGGTGGTCGTGGAAAACCTGCCCGGCGCAGGCGGCCTGACCGCGCTCGACAAGGTCAATCGTGCCGACCCCGATGGGCTCACCATCATGCTCGTCCATGGCGTCGCAGCCTCGTTTGGCCAGCTCTTCAATCCGTCCGGCGCGCGTTTCGATCTCACGAAGATGAGTCATCTGGGCATGGTCAGCAATGCCTCGCGCATGTGGGTCGTGGGGCCGAATGTGGGCTTCAAATCACTCGCACAAGCACGTGCACTGGGCCGGCCGATGATCTGGCCCGCCATCTCACCGCTTGATGGAATAGGCGATGGTGCTGCCTTCACCTGCGCGGCGCTGAAGCTCAACTGCAAGATCGTGATGGGCTATCCCGGCACCAATGAGGCAGCCCTTGCGGTCACCCGTGGCGAGGCAGACTCGATTTACCTGTCGGACATCTCGGCGCAGAACTTTACGCAACCGGGCCAGAACGTTCCGCTTTATGCGCTCGCCAGAACCCGTACGCCGCTCTATCCCAACACAGCCGCAATCTATGAGCAGAACGAGATCGATGCGGATGGCCAATGGCTGCTCGACTATCGCGCCACGATTGAGACCCTCGGGCGCATCCTCGTCGCCCCGCCCGGCATGTCCGCGGCGAGACTGGCGACCCTGCAGGCAGCGGTGAAAAAGGCCCTCTCGGATCCCGCCCTCATCGCCGAAGGGGAGCGGACGAAGTTCTACATCGCTTATGGCGATGCCGAAGAAACGCGCAAGGCGACGGCAAGCGTGATCAATGACCTCACGCCGGCGCAAAAGGAGCGCATCCGCGCCATCGTGATCCGCGACTGAGGGAAAGTGTCGAACCCGGCCTGAACCGTGAAGCCTGGGTTAGCTGACCCGGCGGGTCCGACGCCGCTCGGTCGGCAGGCGCAGGAGGGTGGCTGTTGGGTGAGTCCCCCGATGAAGACGGGCGTTGCCGGTCGTCGTGAGGTAGTAGGCCCCGGTCTCCAGATCCCAGCGGATCAGATCATCCCGAAGGGCGGTCTGGCGAAGGATCATGCTCGTGGGGTCATCGGCCCGACCGGTCCCAAGGTCCCCGGTACGTTCGATCTGGCGAAGGGCCTCAAGGAGCTTGGCTTCGAAAGAATGGGTCATCCCCAAGGGCGTACTCCCCCTTGGCCCCGGGATCAAGCACAGCGGAGGTTTCTGGTATCCGGGCAGACCCCGTTTCCTGCCAATCACGGGTCAACGGAGCTTCCAAAGCTTGTAATGTGACGACAGGGAGGTGCATCAGGCCGGCTCTTCGACTATGTTGCCGCCACTTTCGCGGGCCAGAAGGCCCGCCACATCAGGAGAGGGGTCGATGACATCCGCCAAGGAGTACGACGATATCCCGGGCACCTTCGTGTTCGATGCCGAACGGTCCCGTCAGGGCTATCACATCAACATGTTCTGCATGTCCCTGCTGAAGGCTGAAAACCGCAAGGCTTTCAAGGAGAACGAGGGCAAATACCTCGACCAGTACCCGCTGACGCCCGAGCAGCGCGACGCGATCCTCACGCGCCAGTGGAACCGGATGCTGGAACTGGGCGGCAACATCTATTTCACCGCCAAGCTCGGTGCGACCGATGGCCTTTCCTTCCAGCAGGTGGCCTCCCGCATGACCGGGGTCACCGAGCAGGAATACGCGCAGATGATGCTCAATGGCGGCCGTTCGCCCGAGGGCAACCGCTACAAGTCCGAACAGAAGAAGGCCTGACATGGCAAAGATTGTTGCAGGGGTGGCGACATCCCACGTTCCCGCCATTGGCGCGGCCATTGACCTCGGCAAGACCCAGGAGCCCTACTGGACCCGAGTCTTCTCCGGCTTCGAACACTCGAAGAAGTGGATGGAAGAGCTGAAGCCCGACGTCGCCATCATCGTCTACAACGACCATGCGACGGCCTTCTCGCTCGAAATGATCCCGACCTTCGCACTTGGTTGCGCGGCGGAATTCGCGCCGGCCGACGAGGGCTGGGGCCCGCGCCCGGTACCGGTGGTGCACGGCCATCCGGAGCTCGCCGCCCACATCGCCCAGTCGGTGATCCTCGATGAGTTCGACCTCACCATTGTCAACAAGATGGAAGTCGACCACGGCCTGACTGTTCCGATGAACCTGCTATTCGGCTCGCCAACGGAATGGCCCTGCAAGGTCATCCCGCTGGCGGTCAACGTGGTCCAGTTCCCACCGCCAACGGGCAACCGTTGCTTCAACCTCGGCAAGGCAATCCGCAAGGCGGTCGAGTCCTTCCCCGAGGACCTCAAGGTCGTGATCTTCGGCACCGGCGGCATGTCCCACCAGATCTCGGGCCCCCGCGCGGGTCTGATCAACAGCGTGTTCGACAAGGCCTTCCTCGACGGCCTGACCAAGGACCCCGTGGGCCTGACCAAGATCCCGCATGTGACCTATATGCGCGAGGCCGGCGCCGAAGGCGTTGAAATGGTCATGTGGCTGGTCATGCGCGGCGCGCTCGATCTGGACGTGCAGGAAACCTACCGCTTCTACACGGTGCCTGCCTCCAACACTGCCGTCGGGCACATCATCCTTGAGCCCAAAGTGGCCTGAGCGGCTTGAATTTCCGGGGCGCAGAACCTGCGCTCCGGATCAATGTCCTCTAAAATCGTAATCCGAAATTTACGAGTCCTGCTCATTCTACCCTGACCACAAAAGGCCGAGGGAAGACGGGTAGACCATGCAGAAGACGGGACATGGCCCCGCCACAGGCGCGTCATCACGCCTGATGGTCTTTGTGACCGGCATGGGCCTGCTCTGCGGTCTTGGCTTCATTGCTTTGTGCGGCTTTATCCTTTGGGACGGCCAGCAGGATGCGCACCGGCAGGCCAACAACAGCGCCGCCAACCTGCTGCGAGCCATCGAGCAGGACATCGCCCGCACCGTTGAGCTCTACGACGCATCCCTGATTGGCGCCCGCGATGCGCTGACGGTTCCAGGTGTCAGGGAGCTCAGCCCGAGACTTCGCAATCTCGTCATCTTCGACAGATCCGCGGATGCCTCCTATTTCGGCGCCACTTTGATCACCGATGAAAACGGCGACGTTCTCTACGACTCCAAGAACGAGATCGCGCGGCAGGCAAACCTGTCTGATCGCGATTATTTCCGGGTCCACCGCGACGATCCAAATGTTGGCCTCTACGTCGGCCAACCGATCAAGGCGCGCTTTGGTTCGGGCGACTGGATCATGGCTTTCTCTCGTCGCATCGACAAGAAGGACGGTAGTTTCGGTGGGGTCGTGGCCGGGACGCTGTCACTCGACTATTTCAGTTTCCTGTTTCAGCAGTTCTCCGTGGACCGCCATACGGTCATCTCCATGCTGCATGCCGACGGCCAGCTGGTCATGCAAAGGCCTTTCAATCTGTCAGGCATTGGCAAGACGGCAGATCATCCCCCTAAAGCCCTCAAGGATAGCACCGAACGTTCTGGAGAGTTCATCGCCTCAGGCGAGCCAGATGGGATCCTGCGCAGCGTCACCTTCCGGCGCATCGGAAATCTTCCCTTGGTTGCAGCCATCGCTCTGTCCGTCGAAGAGATATCGAAGACCTGGCGCAGCAAGGCTTTGCCACTTGCCATGGTCATGCTGGCGCTTACCTGCATCACCCTGATTCTGGGCATTCTGCTGTGGCGCGAACTGCGCAGCCGCAAGCTTGCTGAAATGGCTGTTCGGGAAAGCGAAAGCCGCTATCGGCTCCTGTCGGAACGCTCAAGCGACGCCATCGTGCTACGCGGGCTCGATAACATTCGCCGCTATGCCTCTCCGGCATTCTTCCGGCTGATCGGCTACACGCCTGAGGAATTTGGTTCCCGGAGTCTGGCCGAGCTGATGTCCGAAGAGATGCGGCCGACACCGCTGAAGACCATTGCGAAACTCATGGCCGGTGAAGAGCAGGTCGGGGAATTGGTTCAAATAGAACGCGGTGATGGATGCAGGATCTGGATTGAAAGTGTCTCATCTCCCGCCCGGGACGAGAACGGGGTTGTCTATGGGATCGTCACCAATCTGCGTGACGTGACCCGTCGCAAATTGGCAGAAGACCAGCTCGCGGCCAACGCTGCCAAGCTTGCCGTCGAAGCGCTCAAGGATGGACTTACCGGCCTCGACAATCGCCGCAGTTTCGACGAGCGCATCGAACAGAGCTGGCGCGCTGCACAGCGAAATGCACAACCCCTCTCTCTCCTCATGATCGACGTCGATCACTTCAAGGCCTTCAACGATCGATACGGGCATGTTGAGGGCGATGCAGCCCTGCAACGTGTTGCGGACTGTATTTCGCAGAGCCTCAAGCGCGGCGGGGACCTTGGCGCCCGTTATGGTGGTGAGGAATTCGCCATCCTGCTCCCTGAGACTGGACTGCTTGGCGCATATCATGTGGCAGAGACCGTGCGGGCCGCCGTGCAGGATGCAAGGATCCGCCATGAGGGAAGCCCCAACGGAATCATCACTGTCAGCATCGGCATTTCGACACTCGACCAAGGCGATGAAGCGACGACCCGCGAACTGGTCCTTGCCGCAGACGCAGCGCTTTACCGGGCCAAGCAGAAGGGCCGCAACACCACCGAGCGCGCCTATCCCGATCTCGAGGCGAATGCCGCTTGAGGCCACCTGTTTGCCTGCCGCCTCACTTCATCACCATGATGTTATGCACAGCATCGATGATCGGCTTTGGGGTTGAATAGACATCATCAAGAAGCTTGTGGATCGCCGCACCGTCGATGGGCGAAATTTCCAGACTCATGCGCTTGGCATCCGCCAGTAGCTCGGGATCAGCCAGCGTCTTCATCATCGCCTCACGCAGGATCTTGACACGCTCCGGTGGCACACCCGCAGGCGCAACATAGGGCCGGCCCATAGGCAGCCACTTGAGTGAAAATTCGATCTGCTTGCGTTTCACGGGATCGGAAATGAACTCCGTAATGAGCGGCACATCCTGAAGGGCCGGATGTTTTTCAAGCGCCACCTGCACGAGTACACGCAGCTTGCCCTGTGCGAGTTCCTGCCCCTGCGTCGACAGAAGGCTCGACACAAACCATCCGGCACGGCCCATGATCTCACCGGTTTCCGTGGCGAGGATCATGGACGGATTGTCCTTGTAGCCGTCGATGACCTTGAACTTGGTCCCCACCAACTCATTCATCACGCGCGCATAGACCGAGTCTGAGGTGGCAACGCCGCTCGAGCCCACCACCGTCTCATGCTCCAGAACATCCTTGAAGGTCTTGACAGGAGCCGTGTGCCACACGGCCACCACAGGATATTCCTTGGTCGCACTGCCAAGCCAGTTCATTGCCCTTGCGTCATACTTGGCATTTTCGACAGGGCCGGTGACACCCATGATCGGCTCGACGCCGATGTGGTTTTGCGCACCGCCGATCACCGTGCCGTCCTTCGGGGCGGAATTGGCCAGCGTGTTCATGGCCACGAGGCCGCCTGCGGCCGGAAGGTTTTGCACCACGATGCTCGGATTGCCGGGAATATATTTCGGCATATAGCGGGCAATCAGGCGAGCGTAATTGTCGTAGCCGCCACCGACGCCAAAACCACCGATAATGGTGATCTGCTTGCCTGCATAGAAATCCTCGGCCCGAGCCGGCACCATGGCACCAAGCAGGCAAAGGGCTGCCGCCACGTGACGCGTGAGTTGACCCATGCGCATTCCTCCCGATTTTTATGGAGGAACTATGGGTCAGGTCCCGCCTCGGCGCAACGGCCAGTGTGAGGCACACCCGTGTCCGGACAAGCTGAGATGAGACAGGTCGAGCCCAAGGGTCGATTCCCGGCCGCGCTCGCTCTATAGTGTCCGGGAAGCCTCATGGCAGGAGTTGGCGCGTGGACATTCCAGCGCAGGGCGGAAAGCAGCCGGCAGAAGCCCCTTCGGGCACTCTGAAGGCTGCGATCCGAAAGGCACGGATCGAGCAGGCCGAGCGGTCGGATGTCATCACCGACCTGCGCGGAGCTGAGAACACGCGCCTGGAATTGCTGCAGGAAGCCGTCAACCTTGTGCTCGACGAAGTCCCAAGGGACGTTGACCTTTTTGACAGCGGGCTTGTCCCCGGTCCCCGGCCGCGGCTCTTTATCGACATGCTGGCCTTCGTCGAGATGGCGCGCGACCGGCGGACCTATCGCTTCCTGCTCGACACCCGGCATGGCCGCGTGACGATCCTCGAGAGCGACCAGCTCGGCGCCATGGTCGAGGCGATCACCAACTATATCGCCCGCCGCCTGATCGAGCGCGAACAGGCGCTTGCCAGCGACCAGACGCAACTCACCTTGCGCACGGCACCGGTATCTATCCAAGGCACGACGCCGGCAGAGACGAAGGCGTCCCCACCTTCCGAGCCGGTCCAGCCACCTCAGACGCCTGAAGCACGCGCTCCCATCCATATACGGAGGCCAACTCGCCCGGTCACGCAGGCCTATCCGCCACAGACTGGAGCGGGCGCCGTCCTGCGCGGCCTTCTCAATTCGCTCACCCTCCTGCTCCTGATCCTCCTGGTGAGCGGCGCATTTTATTTTGCCGCGCAGGAATGGCTTCATCGGGGCAACTGAACCGACCTTTCCTGCCTGGCCGTCCCATGACAAACTCTCCCTAACGAGGCGCCTTGATGCGCCTGCGATCCGGGAGGGAAATCATGCGCCAGTGCCTGCGCGCGATCGTTGTTGTCCTGTGCGCTGCAGCTTTCGCTGCACCGGCTGTGGCAGCGGACAAAATCCGCCTCGGAACCTCCGGCATCGCGCTGCTGTGGACCTTCGTGCAGACCGGCATGAAGCTGGGCATCTGGCAGCAATATGGCCTTGAGGTCGAGCGTATTGAGTTTGCCGGCGATGCCAACATGCAGCAGGCCCTGACGGCAGGATCAATCGACTTCGGTTTCGGGTCAGGGCCGGGCATGGCCTATCACGCAAAGGGTGTCCCGGCGGTCGCGGTGGCAGCCATTGCGGGACCCCCTTACAGCTTTGCGGTGATGGTGCGACCGCAGTCGCCGATCCATGCGCCAGATGATCTCAAGGGCAAGCGCGTTGGCGTGACAACGGAAGGCTCCGTCACCCAATGGCTGGTCCGTGAACTTGCCCGCCAGAAGGGGTGGGGCGCGCAGGGCATCACCGACATGCCGCTGGGTTCCATCCGCACCCAGTTCGTCTCGCTGAAGTCCGGGGATCTCGATGCGTCCGTGACGACGGCAGAAAGCTCCTACACCTATGAAAGCCAGGGCGAGGGACGCACGCTGCTGCTCTTTGGTGACATCGTGCACGACTTCCATACCCATGTCGCCTTTGCCCGCCTTGAACATATCGAGAAGCGGCCTGAACTCGTGCAGCGCTTCCTGAAGGCGTGGTTTGCAGTCGTTGCCTACATCAAGGCGCATCCGGAAGTCGGCGCAAAGGAAGGTGCTGCACTGATGAACTATCCCGAAGCCATCATGACGCGTGCCATGGAAGGACAGTTGCGGATGCTCTCGGATGATGGCGCCTTCAATCCGGCCGCCATCGACAAGATCTCGAAATCACTCGTGGAACTCGGCCTCGTCGAACAGGAGCCCCCGCGAAGCCTGATGTTCACGGATCGCTTCGTGCCGGTGAAGCCCTGATCATACCTTGAAAGGCACGGGCCCCAGATCACCGATCTCGCGCGTGCCGGGCAGCAGCCCACGCACATGGCCATCGATGGACCATTTTCCCTTACCCTTCGCAGTGATGCGATAGAGGTGATAGGCGGCGCGATGGCGCGGCGTGCCGGGCACGGCAGACGCGGAAGCAACACCAACAACAGGCACCGTCGTGCCCGCAGCTGGCAGGTGAAACACCTGCGTGCGGTGATTATGCCCATGCACAACGAGCTCCGCCCCGTGCCTGGCGATCAGCTTCTCGAAGGCGCGCACGTCGCTCAGCCCACGCCCCGGCGTAGCGCCCAAGCGATAGGGGGGATGGTGGATCATCACCACGCGCATCAGCCCGCGCGCGCGGGTCTCATCGAGCAGGGCGGCAAATCTGTCACGCTGGTCTTTGCCAAGCCGCCCGGAAGCCAGAAAGGGACCGGTCGGCACACCGGAGGTCAGTCCAATGAGTGCCACTTCACCGCGCACACGCAGATAGGGCCAGCTCGTTTCATGCTCACCATCGCTCGACGTCCAGGGTGCGAAGGTCTGGATCAGGTGCTGCAGGGAGCTGCGCACATAGGCATCGTGATTGCCGGGAACAAAGCTCACGCCATGGGGCTCGCCAAGCGTGCGCAGCCACCGGGCCGCGGCGGGGAACTCCGCCGGCAGGCCAATGTTCATGACATCACCCGTCATCATGACATGATCGGGCCTATGGGCCTGCATGTCGTCAACGAGGCGGCTCAGCACGTCCATGTCGTGGATCTTGTCCCGGCGCTGCCAGTTCAGATAGCCGGTCAGGCGCTTGCCCACGAGGTCGCGCACACGCGGCTTCGGCAGCGGGCCAATATGGGGATCCGAAAGATGGGCGAGAACAAAGGTCACGCCCCCATGTCGCCGGGACTGGCGGAGCCGTCAAGAGCGCCCAGAATGACCGACCCAATGGCATCGGAATTGCTTAGAGATCAACGGTTTCAGTAATCCAGAGGTCTGCCGTGTTTCGCTTCGCCAAATTCTTTCCCGCCCTCCTGCTGGCCAATTGCCTTCTTTTCTCGGCCGCCCCCGCCGGCGCGGAAGCTCTGGACGACATCCAGAAGTCCAAGCTCATCAAAATCGCTGTGCCTCAGGACTTCGCCCCTTTCGGGTCCGCTGGCCCCGATCTCAAGCCACGCGGCTATGATATCGACATGGCCAACCTGATCGGCGCCGAACTCGGGGTGAAGGTCGAAATCATCCCGGTCACCAGCGCCAATCGCATTCCCTACCTGCAGACCAAAAAGGCAGACCTCGTCATCTCCAGCCTCGGCAAGAATGCCGAACGGGAAAAGGTCATCGATTTCTCGATTGCCTATGCGCCGTTTTTCTCTGGTGTCTATGGGCTGAACGCCGACAAGGCTTCGAGCCTTGCTGACCTCGCCGGCAAGACCGTCGGCGCAACGCGCGGCTCGATCGAGGAACAGGAGCTGACCAACACCGCCCCGCCAACGACAACGATCAAGCGCTACGAGGACAATAACGCCACCATCGCAGCCTTCGTCTCGGGACAGGTTGATCTTGTGGCCACAGGAAATACGGTCGCAGCCGTGATCGCAGAACGTGCACCGGCACGCGCGCCGACCCTCAAGTTCGTGGTCAAGGACAGCCCCTGCTACATCGGCCTCAACAAGGAGGAGGCGAAGCTACTCGCGGCGATCAATGACATCATCACCAAGACCAAGGCCCGTGGTGATCTCGGCAAATTGTCCGAGACATGGATGAAGGCACCCCTGCCACCCGGCTTCTGATCCATGCTCTACAAACTGCAATTCGGCGACCTGTTGCCCTATTGGGACCTGCTCCTGAAAGGCTTGCTTTTCACCATCGTGCTCACCGCCATCTCAACGGCGGTGGGCGTGGGGCTGGGAACGATCTTTGCCGCCATTCGTAGTTTCGGGCCCGCTTGGGCTCGCAGCCTCATCGGCGTCTATGTAGAACTCATCCGAAACACGCCGTTCATCGTGCAGCTGTTCTTCATCTTCTTTGGGCTGCCGGCACTTGGCGTCAAACTCAGCGAAGCGGAAGCTGCCTTTCTTGCCATGGTCATCAACCTTGGCGCCTATTCGACGGAAATCATCCGCGCTGGAATGCAGGCCGTGCCGCACGGGCACATCGAGGCAGGCCAGAGTCTGGCAATGACCCGCATCGAAATCCTGCGCTACATCGTGCTGAAGCAGGCCTTCGCCAAGGTCTGGCCTGCGCTCAGCTCGCAGATCATCATCGTCATGCTTGGCTCCTCTGTCGTCTCGCAGATCTCGGCTGAGGACCTGACCTATGCCGCGAACTTCATCCAGTCGCGCAACTTCC
>CAISZN010000614.1 GCA_903889985.1 uncultured Hyphomicrobiales bacterium
ACGGCAGCTTGAAGCCAGTCCCGACCGCTCGCTTGGGGACTTTTCCTGCGAGCGGTCCTTGCGATGGTCGTGAAGCCTTGAGCAAGGCGTCCGAGCCCTGCGTAAAGTTTATTTTCTAACGCTATTTCTGTTACGTAATTAGCTTAAGATCAGCCCTCTGATTGTTTCACACGGAGGGAAGTCGATGCAGGCGAGGCGGTTGCGCAAACTGATTCCAGGCATTTTTGTCGTGCTTGGCACGCTGGGCAGTGCAGCATATGCGCAAACCCCTGAGCCACCGCCTGTCTGGGCCTATCCCGTCGCCCCCAAGGATTATGTCCCGCCAGCGGATGATGGATCGGTGCGGCATGTTCCGGGCAGCAGCAAGGGCTTCACCCTGACTGAAATCCGCGATCTGTTCTACGCGCGCGACTGGTTCCCGGAAAAGCATGCGCCGATGCCATCCATTGTCGCAACGGGCCGGCCGCCAAATCTTCGCCCCTGTGGTGTCTGTCATCGTCCTGAGGGAATTGGTGGCCCGGAAAACGCAAGCCTCGCAGGCCTGTCCGCGGATTACATCATGCGGCAGATCGAGGACTATCGCGCTGGTGCGCGCAGCACCGCCGTGAAGGAGCGCGCCCATGTGTTCCGCATGATCGCGGCGCTCAAGGAACTGACGCCGGCAGAAATCAAGGAGATCGCGGCCTATTACGCGGCGATGAAGCTGGAGCGCCGCATCAAGGTCGTCGAAGCGACAACTGTTCCTGCGAGCTATGTGCCCAACTGGTATTATACGCCAAAGCTTGATGGCACTTCTGAGCCGCTGGGGGACCGCATCATCGAAATGCCCGATGACGAGGAGAACTTCGTCAATCGCGATGCGCGTGTCACCTTCACCGCCTATGTGCCGCCCGGAAGCATTGCGCGCGGCGCAGCGCTGGTGAGTGGGGCGCAGGCTGATCGCATCCCTGCCTGTGCTGCCTGTCACGGCGAGGGGCTCAAGGGCAATGCGGACATCCCGCCGCTTGTCGGTCGTTCGCCGAGCTTGATCTTCCGCCAGCTTTACGAATTCAAAGCCGGGCTGCGCCATGGAAGCATGGCGGAACCGATGATCGAGAATGCGAAGAATATGAGTCTTGCCGACATGGTTGCCATCGCAGCCTATCTGGCCAATCAGACGCCGTAGAGCGCAGGTCTGTTCATAGGTTGCTGGACAGATGCACGGGAGGGCGAAGGGCCGTCCCGTGCACGTCTTCATTCACGGCTTCGCGTAGAGCCCCACCATGCCGACGGCGCCCTTGGCATGGCCCTGCAGCTTCGCCCACAATTCGAACATGGTCAGCCCGGGGGGCAGCTCCTTGGGGTCGAAATCGGTGGCAATCAGCGTGAACATATAGTGATGCGGGACACCGGCGGCGCAGGGGCCTTCATAGGTGCCCACATTCATCGCGCTCTTGCCGCCGACAAACTTGTCCGACGCCTTGCTGAGTTCGCCCTCTGCGAAGGAGGTGAGGGTGGGTGAAATGCCATAGGCGAGGAAGTGATGCACGCCGGTGCCGCCACGGCCTTCCGGATCAATCATGGTGAGTGCGAGGCTCTTGGTGCCTTCAGGCACGCCGCTCCACGAGAGTTGCGGCGAGATGTTTTCGCCCGCGCAGTTGGGTGAGCGCGAAGGCAGGCCCGACATCTTCACGGGTAGCTTGCCACCATCGGTGAAGGTCGAAGACTTCATCAGGAAGGGCTCTGCCGCCTGACTGGCTGGAGCGAAACCCAGTGTGGCAAGCGCGAGCAGCGCAGCCGTCGTTTTGCGGATCATGGCGTTTCCCCTGTGGTCGTCCAGCTCTTGGGCCGGAGCGCATCACAGTGTGCCGTGCTTGATATCCGTTCGCAACTGGACGGCACGCGATGCGGGCTGGAACGTCCGCGGTCCGGTTACTCCGCCGCTGCAGCCATCGCGGACACCGGATCCTTCAGGTTCAGGATGCGGCGTGCATTGTCATAGAAGAGCTTCTGCTTGTCGGCATCCGACAGCTCGATCTCCTCGAGCAGGCGCAGGCAGTCCGCCGGGCTCCAGCACGGATAGTCGGTGCCATACATGACGCGGTCGATTCCGTAGTAGTCGATGGCGAACTTCATGCCGGCCGAATGCGGGCTCACCGTGTCCGTGTACATCATCTTGAGATATTCGGAGGCGGGACGCGGCAGCTTGGCATTCTTGGTGTTCTTGTCCATGCGGCCCGACTGGTAGGGCAGGGCGCCGCCGGTATGCGACATGACAAGCTTGAGGTTCGGGTGACGCTCCAGCGTACCTGACAGCACGAGGCGCATGGCTGCCACGCTCACCTCGACCACACGGCCGAGCGAGAGATGCAGCGCGCCGTTGTAGCCATCGAGCATGTGGTTGAAGACTGCATCGGTGGGATGCAGGAAGATCGGAAGGCCCAGTTCCGCGCAGCGCGCATAGAAGGGCTGGTGGCGTTCGGCGTCGATGCGCGGGTCGAAGCCCACCGAGCCCGGCAGGTTGACGCCCATCAGGCCGAGGCGACCGACGGCATCCTCAAGCACATCCATGGCGACCTTCTCGTCCTGGAAGGGGATGGCAGCACTGCCCCAGAAGCGGCCCGGATAGCG
>CAISZN010000615.1 GCA_903889985.1 uncultured Hyphomicrobiales bacterium
AGATCGCCTTGCCGCTGGCGCGCCTGCTCGACAAAGGCGGCGTGGCGCTCTTTGCGCAGAACGGACTGCCCTGGTGGTGGAACCATGCCATTGGCACAGGCGGTTCGCTGCCACTGCTCGACCCAAAGGGCGAGCTGTGGAATGCGGTTGGCGGCGCGCGAGTGATCGGCGGCGTCATCAACTCCTCCAACGCGGTGACGGAGCCCGGCGTGGTGGTGAATGCGGGCGGCAAGCGCTGGCTCATCGGCGAGCCCGACAACAGCCGCTCGGCGCGGCTCGAAGCCGTGGCCGCCCTTCTCGCGCAGGCGGGGCTGGAGACCGTCGTGTCGACCGACATTCGCAAGGAGATCTGGCGCAAGCTCTGCACCAACATCAGCGCCAATCCCATTGCCGCGCTGACGCGCAATCCCTCCGAGCCTGTCGAGGGCCTTCCCGAACTTGGCAAGGGACTGATCGTCGAGGCGCTGGAGGTGGCCGCCGCACTCGGCTGGGACCTTCGTGGCGACGTGAGCCCGGACGCCATCGTGAAGCCGGGCCGCAATGCGAAGCCCTCCATGCTGCAGGACGTGGATGCGGGACGCTCGCTCGAGGTGGATTCGATCCTCGGTCAGGTGGCGGCCTTTGCGCGGCAGGTGAATGTGGCGACACCGCGCATCGACGTTGTGCTGCCGCTGCTGCGCGGGCTTGATGCCTGGCTGCGCGAGACGCGCGGGGCGTGACCAGCCTCTCCCTTGCGGAGGTTTGCACAAATAGGTCCATTCTGCCCATGCGTCGCCTTCGATTGTGGCGGCGCAGATACATGAGCGATTGACTGTTCCGGGCCGGCAGTTAGCCTGATCGCATCATCAGGGAGCCATAAGATGAAATCATCAGTCGTGGTCTCGACGCTTGCTCTGCTGGCGTTCCAAACATCGTCTTACGCTCAATCTCCCATCTTCACAGTAACCTCGCCCGCCTTCCAGGATGGCGCTGCACTTCCCCAGAAATATGCCTCGAAGGTCGTTGGCGACCAACAGTGCGGTGGCGAAAATATATCTCCGCCGCTGTCATGGACGAATGTTCCTGCCGGCACTAAATCATTTGCGGTCATTGCTTATGATTCCGACGGAAAC
The DNA here is from genome assembly GCA_903889985.1 of uncultured Hyphomicrobiales bacterium. Lineage (GTDB taxonomy): Bacteria > Pseudomonadota > Alphaproteobacteria > Rhizobiales > Beijerinckiaceae > Terripilifer. The sequence continues at coordinate 1,113 of CAISZN010000615.1, forward strand.
AAAGGGCTCCAAGGAAATATTCACTGGGTGGCCTATGACATCGCTCCGACCGCAACCTCACTTGGCGAAGGCGCGGGAAGCGTTGAGCCCAAAGACTTCGTCGGCGGCATGAATGGCCGCAAGCTGAATGTCTATTTCGGGCCATGTGCACCGGCGAATGAACAGCCCCATCATTATCTGTTCTCGGTCTTCGCGACTGATCTCCCGCCGGGACAACTGGGGCCGGACAACACACGAGACGATCTTCAGACAAAACTGAAGGGGCATGTGCTCGCGTCAGGAAGCATTGTCGCAAGGTTCAGTCGAGGGATGTATTAAATCCGAAGTCGATCTCGACCCTCACGGAGAAGGCGCTGCTGCAATCGGCGCGGGAAGAGGGGGTGGGCACGTCCTGCGCGGAATGAGGCGCGTTCCCTCTCCCGCGCGCGGGAGAGGGTCAGGGTGAGGGTGCTGCGGTTCTCCTCCCAAGCTTGGAGCCAATCGCAAGGGCCCCTCACCCCAGCCCTCTCCCCACCTGCGGCGGGGAGAGGGAGAGTGCTCATCCTGCGAG
>CAISZN010000616.1 GCA_903889985.1 uncultured Hyphomicrobiales bacterium
AGGTCGTCAGCGAGCCGCGCGTCATCAGCAGCTGCTTGCCGATCTCGACGATCTCGATGAGCTTCGTGGGATTGGAATCGAGATCGACCATGTTCCCGGCTTCACGCGCCGCCTGCGTACCGCTCTGCATGGCAACACCCACGTCGGCCTGTGCAAGCGCTGGCGCGTCATTGGTGCCATCGCCGCACATGGCGATGAGCCGCCCGCCCGTCTGCTCCTTGCGGATATAGGCGAGCTTGTCTTCGGGCGTGGCTTCGGCGATGAAGTCGTCAACGCCCGCCTCCGAGGCGATGGCGGCGGCCGTGACCGGGTTATCGCCCGTGACCATGACGGTACGGATGCCCATGGCGCGCAGCGCGGCAAAGCGCTCCTTGATGCCGGGTTTCACCACGTCCTTCAAATGAACCACGCCGAGCAGTTCGCCATTCTGCGCGACACCAAGCGGCGTTCCTCCTGAGCGGGCGACCTTGTCGACAGCCTGGCGGAATTCTGCCGGAGCACGCTCGATGGGCGTATTCGTGAACCGCAGGATGGCATCGATGGCACCCTTGCGGATGACGCGCATATCCACGTCGATGCCGGAGATGCGGGTCTGGGCCATGAAGGGAATGATGGTGGGCTTCATCCCGCCGAAGTCCGGCTCGTTGATGCCATGTTCGGATCTGGCAAGCGCCACGATGCTGCGGCCTTCCGGAGTCTCATCGGCAAGGCTTGCGAGCAGGACAGCTTCGGCGAGTGCCTTTTCGCTGACCCCTGGCACCGGCATGAACTCGGTGGCCATGCGGTTGCCGAAGGTGATGGTGCCGGTCTTGTCGAGCAGCAGGGTGTCGACGTCACCGGCTGCCTCAACAGACCTGCCTGATGTGGCGATGACGTTGAACCGGATCAGCCGGTCCATGCCGGCAATGCCGATGGCTGACAGCAGCCCGCCGATGGTCGTGGGAATCAGCGTGACCAGGAGGGCGACCAGAACCACCACAGTGAGGGTTGTGCCTGAATAGCCGGCAAGGCCCCACAGGCTGGTGACCGCGATCAGGAAGATCAGGGTCATGCCCGACAGCAGGATCGACAGGGCGAGCTCATTCGGCGTCTTCTGCCGTTCAGCCCCTTCCACGAGCGCGATCATGCGATCGATGAAGGTTGAGCCCGGCGCGGCGGTGATACGAACCTTGATCCAGTCGGAGAGGACCGTGGTGCCACCGGTCACGGCCGAGCGATCACCGCCAGCCTCACGGATGACAGGCGCGGATTCGCCTGTGATGGCCGCTTCGTTCACCGAGGCGACACCCTCGACGATCTCGCCGTCAGCAGGGATCAGGTCGCCGGCTTCCACCATCACCACATCGCCGAGCTTGAGGTCGAGCGCATTCACGCCCTCATAGAGGTCGCCGAGGTTTTTCGGGTCGAGCAGGCGCTTGGCATGGGTGTCGCTGCGGGTCTTTCGCAGGGTTGCGGCCTGCGCCTTGCCGCGGCCCTCGGCCACGGCTTCCGCGAAGGTTGCAAAGATCACCGTGAACCAGAGCCAGGCTGCGATCTGGCCTGAAAACAGGGTTCCCGGCGTGCCTTGCAGGAGGTCGCGCACCCAAAGGCAGGTGACGAGAGCCGCGACCACCTCGGTGACGAAGATCACCGGGTTGTGCAGCAGGCTGCGCGGGTCGAGCTTGCGCAGGGAATCGAGTGCTGCGCGAGAGAGGATGGCACCATCAAGCAGAGCAGGTGCGATGCTTTTGGACTTCGACATG
>CAISZN010000617.1 GCA_903889985.1 uncultured Hyphomicrobiales bacterium
GCTGCCTGCGCCTCATCCGCACTGATCCACACGACCCGCTCACCGCTTGCAAGCGGCGCGTCATCGTGCAACCTGCCACTGGTACCGACCGATGGATCCTGCTCCTTCTGGGGCAGGGTTTCGGTCAGCATCGAGTCATGAATGGCTTCAGATCAATACACGAAGCTTAGGGGGCAAAGCCGGGACGTGACCAGCCCTTACCTGACGTCACCACGCACCATCTTGATGGCGCTCGGCTCATTATTACTGGTCGCTCTGCCATTGCGGGCGGGCGCGGCCGATTCCGTCTTCGTGCCGAACCATTGGGATTCGCAGAACCGGGTCGAGAAGCCGGATCTGGGCAACATGCGTGTCATCCGCTTCGTCACCGAGGATGAATATCCCCCCTTCGGCTTCACCCAGACCGATGGCACCCTGACCGGCTTCAACGTGGATCTCGCCCGTGCGGTCTGCGAGGAGCTGCGCATGGCCTGCACGGTGCAGGCCCGCCGCTGGGACACCATCCTGCCCGCCATCGAGACAGGCGACAGCGATGCCGCCGTGGCCTCGCTCGTCATCAACCAGACGAACCGTGCGCGGGTGGATTTCACCTCGCCCTATTACCGCACGCCGGCGCGCTTCGTGGCGCGCAATGGCGTCGAGATCGAGCCCGGCGCCAAGGCGCTCGCGGGCAAGACCATCGGCGTGGAGGCGCGCACGGCCCATGAGGCCTATCTGCGCACCTTCTTCCCCGGCGTCACCGTGCGCCTCTATGAGACCCCGGTCGCCCTGCGCTCGGCTCTCAAGCGCAGCGAGGTCGACATTGCCTTTGGCGATGGCATCGCCTTTGCGGTCTGGCTGAATGGCACGGATGCGGCAGGGTGCTGCGGCTTTCGCGGCGGGCCCTACATGGACTCGGCCTATTTCGGAGAAGGTGTCGGCATTGCCGTGCGCAAGGGCAACCTGAGCCTGCGCCGCGCCCTCGACTATGGCCTGCGCCGGGTGGCCGAGCGCGGCGTCTATGCGGACCTCTATCTCAAGTATTTCCCGGTCGGCTTCTACTGAGCTGATCGTGGGGCGCGCGCGTCCTTGCGCGCCATGCGGGCCGGAGGCCTGCGGTCCAAGCCGGCCTTACAGATAGCGGGCGATTTCCTTGGCGGCGACCTCGGGCTTGTCGAGGTTGAGCGCGTTCACGAAGCGCATCTGCTTGTCCATCAGGTAAATGATGGCGCTGTGATCCATGTTGTAGTCATCACCCGTGCCGGGCACCTTCTTCGAATAGACGCGATAGGCCTTCAGCATGGCATCGACGGAGGGACGATCGCCCGTGAGGCCGACGATGCGTGGATCGAAGCTGGAGGTGTAGTCCTTCATGATTGCGGGCGTGTCGCGCTCGGGATCGACGCTGACGAAGAGCACCGTCACCTTCTTGTCCTTGCCCATGCCCTTCAGCAGTTCGGAGATTTCGAAGAGCGTCGTCGGGCAGACATCCGGGCAATGGGTATAGCCAAAGAACAGCAGCGTCGGCGTGCCCTTGAAGTCGGCCTCGGTGACGGGCTTGCCCTCCTGCGAAATGAGCTTGAAGGGGCCGCCGATGGCCGAGGGGGCCGGCGCGCCGGGCTCGCGCGGGGCGAGCGTCATCCACGCCGTTGCACCCAGCAGGATTGCACCGATGGCGAGCAGGAGGGCAGGAAGCAGAAAACGGCTGGACCGCGAGGACGACGGGGAGGACATGGAGCTTTTCCGAAGATCAGAAACAGGCCTGCAGGCTCGCCAGCAGGTCGACAAAGATGACCGAGCCGAAGCGCCACCACAGGAGGCCCCCCGCCAGCGTCAGGAGCGTGACGAAGGCCCCCAGCGACCACCACAGGAGCGCAAGCGAGCCGCGCTCGTCTGTCGGGGTGTCAGTCTCGAGCGTGCTCATGGAAGCTCTCGTGAGATCATGGGCCCAATATAGCCTCAAGCGCCCACCGGTGCATCCCCCGACCGTCCGGCGGCCAGGCGAACCGCCCAGGCCGAGGCGATGGTGAGGACCAGTGCGGCGGCGATGAAGGCGAAGGGCGCCCGGTTGAAGCCATGATCAAGCATGGGGCCAATGACCACCGGCACGATGACCGAGCCCAGATCGAGGCCTGAATAGACGAAGCCGAAGACCCGGCCCGTCGCTCCCTTGGGAGCTGCGCGACGCACCAGCATGTCGCGGGAGGGCAGCACGACCCCTGCCCCGAAGCCCGCCACCACGCCCACGAAGCCCAGCAGCGCGCCGGGTAGCGTCAGGTAGCCCAGCGCCAGAATGGCAAGGCCCGCCGCCGACAGGCCGAGGCCGATGGTGAGATCAAAGTTCTTCCAGCGGTCAGCCACATAGCCCCCGGCGAAGGCGCCCACCGCATTGGAGACAAAATAGAGCGTGGTGAATTGTGCGGCCTGATCGAGGCTGATGCCCTGCACCTGCGGCAGCATGGTCGGCATGAAGGCCTGCACGCCCCCCAGCGCCATGGAGATGAGGGTGAAGAACAGGAGCGCGAGCAGGATCGGCGCTGTGAACAGGGTGGCCACCGAGGTCGCCGGTGCCGTATCGCCCGCCTTGCTCGAGCGCGTCGTCGGCAGGGCGAGGTGGCGATGATCGAGCGCGACGAGGGCGGCTGCGATGAGGCCCAGAAGGCCCACGAGGGCCAGCCCGCTGCGCCAGCCAATGAGGCCCGCCAGCGCCACCATGAGCACGGGCGGCACCGCCCAGCCAAAGCTCCCCGTCACCGTATGCACGCTGTAGCCGCGCGCAATGAGATGGGAGGAGACCTTGTTGCTGAGCACCGAGTAATCGGCCGGGTGATAGACGCTGTTGCCCATGCCCCCGATCACGGCGAGCGGCAGGAAGGCCCAGAAGGGCACGAAGGCCATGGCCAGCGTCGAGCCCGCCAGCAGCGCCATGCCCACCGGCAAAACGACATGGGGACCATAGCGATCCACGGCAAAGCCAGCACCAACCTGCGACAGGCCCGAGGTCATGAAGAAGACCGTCATCACGAGGCCGAGCTCGGTATAGCTCACGCCAAGCGTTTCACGCATGAGCGGGAACAGGGGCGGCAACACCACCTGGAAGAAGTGGCTGGTGAAATGCGCAGCGCCAATGACGCTGATGATGCGCAGGTCGCGGCGCGGTGTGTCGAGAGTGAGATCGGTCATGGGGCGGTCCTGTGCGCCCGTGACAGTGCCGGGTCAAGGGGTGGGGGACAGCTCCCGGCGTGGAGTCAATCGCAGGGCCCCTCACCCCAACCCTCTCCCCACCTGCGGCGGGGAGAGGGAGTGTACCCGTCCTGCGAGATCGAGGCGCGTTCCCTCTCCCGCGCGCGGGAGAGGGTTAGGGTGAGGGCGCTGCGGTTCTCAACGCGGTGGCAGGAAGTGCTTCGACAGCTTCAGGCCCTGGGCCTGATAGTTCGAGCCCAGGCCCGAGCCATAGAGGCGCTGGGGCGTCTCGGCCATGCGCTCGTAGACGAGGCGGCCGACGATCTGGCCATCTTCAAGGATGAAGGGCACGTCGTGGGAGCGCACTTCGAGCACGGCCCGTGCTCCCTCGCCGCCCGCTTCCGCCGCGCCGAAGCCCGGATCAAAGAAGCCCGCGTAGTGCACGCGGAATTCGCCCACGAGCGGATCAAAAGGTGTCATCTCCGCCGCATGGTCAGGCGGCACGCGCACCGCCTCCTTGGAGGCGAGGATGTAGAACTCGCCCGGATCGAGCACGAGAGAGCCCTGCGCATAGACCGGCTCCCAGAAGGCCAGCACCTCGTTGACCGCGACCTTGTCGACATCGATGAGGCCCGTGTGGCGCTTGGCGCGATAGCCCACCAGATGGCCATCGCCAAAGCCCGACAGGTCAATCGACACCGCGACGCCACCGGAGATGGAGGGCTCCTGCGAGGTGACGAGGCGTTCACGGGCGTGCAGGGCCAAATGATCGGCATCATCGAGGCGCGCATGGCCATTGCGCAGGCGCAGCTGCGACAGGCGCGAGCCCGTGCGCGCAAGGATGGGGAAGGTGCGCGGCGAGATCTCGGCAAAGAGCGGGCCGTGATAGCCATCCTCGACCTGATCGAAGGCGCGCGCGCCATCGGCAATCACGCGGGTGAAGACGTCGATGCGGCCGGTGGAGCTTTTCGGGTTCGCGGCGGCTGCGATACCCGCCGGGAGGGCGAGGCTTTCCAGCAGCTCGCAGACATAGACGCAGCCCGTCTCCAGCACCGCGCCGGCGGTGAGGTCGATCTCGTGCAGGACCACCTGATCGAGGCAGGTGCGGACCGGGCGGCCGGGGCCGGGCAGGAAGCTCGCCCTGACCCGGAAGGCGCGGCGGCCAAGGCGCAGGTCGAGGCTGGCCGGCTGCACCTGACCCACGGCGAAGGGCTGGTCACGCAGGATCGCGCCCGCCTCGGCAAGCGCTTCGATCTGATGGGCAGCCAGAATGCCGCTGCCATTGAGTTTGACGGAGGTCACGGACACGTTCCCCTGAAGTTCGCTATCCGTAGCCTTCCGGATGCGTTGACGCCACCCCGGCCAGATGGCTATCTACCGCTCATTCGTGGTCATTTGAGCCGGTCGGCTTGCCGCCACGTTAAACAAGGGGCTAAAAGGCCGGGGCTTTCCGAAAGCACCGGCTATTTGACCCCTGCGGGAGCCCGAACGCAGGTGCGGCGGGCCGTTTGCGGTGTCCCGCCGCGAGAGGAGAGACGATGACGAACCCGACTGACCAAAAGAAGCTCCGCCCCGCGACCCAGCTCGTCCATGGCGGCACGCTGCGCTCCCAGTTCGGCGAGACATCGGAGGCCATGTTCCTCACCCAGGGCTTCGTCTATCCCACCATGGAGGCCGCCGAGGCCCGCTTCACCGGCGACGACCCCGGCTTCATCTATTCGCGCTTCTCCAACCCCACCGTTGCCATGTTCGAGAAGCGCATGGCGCTGCTGGAAGGGGCCGAGAGCGCGCGCGCAACCGCCAGCGGCATGGCCGCCGTCACCGCCGCGCTGATGGGCCAGGTGAAGGCCGGCGACCACGTGGTGGCCGCCAAGGCGCTGTTTGGCTCCTGCCGCTATGTGGTGGAAGAGCTGATGCCGCGCTTCGGCGTCGAGTCGACGCTGGTCGACGGCACGGACCTGAACCAATGGAAGGCTGCCATGCGGCCCAACACCAAGGTCGTCTTCCTCGAGAGCCCGACCAATCCGCAGCTCGAGATCATCGACATCGCGGCGGTCGCAAAGATTGCCCATGAGGGTGGGGCCAAGCTCACCGTCGACAATGTCTTCGCAACGCCCCTGTTGCAGAGCCCGCTGGAACTCGGCGCGGACTGCGTCGTCTATTCCGCCACCAAGCATGTGGACGGACAGGGCCGCGTGCTCGGCGGCGTGATCCTCGCGTCTGAAGAGTTCATCGAGGCCCATGTGCACAATTACCTGCGCCAGACTGGCCCCGCACTCTCGCCCTTCAATGCCTGGGTGCTGCTGAAGAGCCTCGAGACGCTGACCGTGCGGGTCATGCAGCAGCAGGCCAATGCAGTGCGCGTGGCGGACTTCCTCGGCGAGCAGACGCAGATCGAGCGCGTGCTTTATCCCACCCGCAAGGATCATCCCCAGCATAAGCTGGCCATGCGCCAGATGAAGGGCGGCGGCAATGTCATCGCCTTCGACGTGCGCGGCGGCAAGGAGGGCGCGTTCCGCTTCTCCAATGCGCTGTCGATCATCAAGATCTCGAACAACCTGGGCGACGCCAAGAGCCTGCTGACCCATCCCGCCACCACGACGCACCAGCGCATCGGGCCGGTGGCGCGCGCGGAAAGCGGCATCACCGACGGCATGCTCCGCCTGTCCTGCGGGCTGGAGGATGTCGAGGACCTGATCGACGACCTGAAGGCAGGGATTGCTGCGGTCAGCTGAGCGCGTTCCCTCTCCCGCTTGCGGGAGAGGGTCAGGGTGAGGGCGCTGCGGTTCTGCTCTCAGCCACGAGGAAATCGCAAGACCCCTCACCCCAGCCCTCTCCCCACCTTCGGCGGGGAGAGGGAGTGAGCGCATCCTGCGAGATGGGGCGCGTTCCCTCTCCCGCGCGGGAGAGGGTCAGGGTGAGGGCGCTGCGGTTCTGCTCAATCCAACCTCAGAACGGCGGCCACTTCAGCGGATAGATGGCCTGCAGCGTCGCTGCAAGAAGACCTGCTACCAGAGGCAGCACCACGGATGATGCAAGCCGGATGGCGCTGAAGCGCCATCCCATCAGCGGGATTTCATAGATCAGCACGCGGTGGAAGCCGATGACCGACCAGGCGGTGACAAAGGCCACCACCTGCGGAAAGCCCGCACCTGCCTGCACGAAGATCACCACGACCGGAAAGGACACCATCGGTCCCGATGGGATGAACCCTCCCACAAGCGCCGCCAGCGCAATACCGACGAACCCGCTGCCGGCCCCGATGAGATGCCCCACCGGTTCGCTGGGAATGAGATGACCCACGAAGCCTGCGGCAAACAAGGCAAGCGCCACGCGCGGCAGCACTTCGAAGAAGCGCTCGAGCGACATGGTCAGGGAATCGCGCAGGACACCCCGACGCGCGGCGAAGATTGCGAGCACTGCCGCGATGGCAGCCATGGGGATGAGACCGCTCATGGCGCCTTGGAAACAGTCTGCGGATCCCTCGGCAGGCGCGAGGCAATAAAAGCAGCAATGAAGGACAGCGGGATCGAGGCAAGCTGGCGCAACAGCGCGAATTCCATTCCCAGCAAGGGAAGTTCCCACACGAGGATGCGCTGGAAGCCCAGCGTCGACCACGCGGTGAGATAGGCGATCAGCGCTGCACGGCCGGTGCCGGCATTATGCAGCGCATTCACCATGGGAAAGGATGTCATCGGGCCGCCCGGCGTCAGGAAGCCGATGCCTGTTGCCAGCGTCACGCCCTTGAAGCCTGCCTGTTCGCCAAGAAAGCGCGCAACAAGGTCGCGCGGGATCAAAGTCTGCACAAGCCCCGCGATGAGAAGGGCCAGCCCGAGCTTGGGGGCAACGGACAGAACCAGCCAGAAGTCGCTCTGCACACTCTCCTTGACCGCCTCTTCACCAAGGAACAGCCAGCAGGCGCTCGCCGAACCAACCGCGAGCAGCACCATGAAGAGCATCGCGCCGTCAAAAAAACCGGGACCCTTGCGGAATTTTGCCTTGGCCATTCGCCTCAGGCCCGCAAGGCCGTCAGCATGGCCTGCACATAGTCGGTGCCATGGGCAACGACGAGCATCTTCGTATAGGGGCGCAGATGCGAGAGGGACTCGGAGATGTGATCGTCATCCGTGTCGTCCTGCGGGACAACGAGGCCGACGAGCGTCTTGTTGTGCATCTTGCAGGCATCGGCCACGACGGAAACCGCGCGGGCATCCTCGCCCGCCGCCGTGATGACGACGACGAAATCCGATGATTCCACTTCCGCCACGAGGCCAAGGGTGCGGCCCGTGAGGTCCTGCAGCCAAGCGTCGAGCTTCTGGTCATTGGGAGCGGAGAAGGACAGCGAGGTGAAGAAGGCCGCGCCGTTCCACTTCTGCTTCGAGACTTCGTCGACGATGCCGGCACTCACCTTGTCGAGGGCGATGACCTTGACCGCGCGCTGCAGGGAGTTGGGATACTGGATCCGGTAGGAAGCCTCGTGCGCTGTCGTCATGCGCGCGGATTCACTCTGCATGGATCTTCTCCCGAACGGAACGGGGCGCGAACCCTTCGCACCCCCTGATCTTGACTGTCCGGACCCCTGGGCCCGGACAGAGTGTCGTCCTCAAAGACAGGCCGCGCAACTCAGACGGAGGTCTGACGCACGCCCTTCTTGGCCTTAAGGCCTTCCTTGGCGCCTTCCTTGAAGGCGACGTCGCGCTTCAGGAGCAGCGCGGCCTGGCGCACCTTGTGGTGCTCCGGATCGACGCCCGGCGGGATGGTGCCCTTCTCGGCCAGCGCCTTGGCGGCGCGCATCAGGCGATGACGCGCCATGATGATGCCGTTGTCGGTGCCAACGAGGTTTTCCTTCGTGCGATCGCAGATCGGGCCCATGCTCTCCTGGAGCGAGGCATCCTGCATGCCAATGCCCTCGATGCCACTGAAGGTCTTGCCGGCCTTCTGCGCTTCGCGGTTCATCAGGTAGTCGTTGGTCTTGTTGGCGAGCGGGATGAAGGTGCCGGGCACATACTTCACGTGCACGCCCTTGCCATCTTCCATGGACTTCACTTCGTGCTCCGTGAGCGCACGCGTGGGGTGATAGTCATAGGACCAGGCCATGCAGGAGTGGTCGTCGATCGGCACCCAGAAGTGGCCATGGAGCGGATGATCACCGCGCGGGGGAACGCCCGTGTAGCAGGGCATGACCCACGGCGTGATGCGCCAGTAGTACTGGTCGTCCTCGGCATTGCGACGCGCGCCGATGAGCAGGCCGCCATCGTTGTCGACGACTTCGAACACGGGCGACAGGTCGGACATGTTGTACTTGTTGCCGGCCGAGCCCTTGAACAGCGGATCGCTCGACAGGTCGCCGCGATGCAGCCACGAAACATGCGAGGAATCGATGCCGCCTTCCATGGCCTGCAGCCAGTTGTTCTCCTGGATGCGCTTGGTCATGAAGGTCTGGTTCAGCGGAACCGTGCAGAATTCATATTCCGGCTCCGGCGGCTGCTTGTCGGCAGGACCCATGTAGGTCCAGATCACGCCACCCTTCTCGATGATCGGATAGTTGGTGAGCTTGATCTTCTTGGCATAGCCCGACTCGACGGGCTCGGAGGGGACCTCGACGCACTGGCCGGTCACGTCGAACTTCCAGCCGTGGTAGGGGCAGCGGATGCCGCACTCTTCGTTGCGGCCGAACCAGAGCGACACGCCGCGATGGGCGCAGAACTCGTCGATCAGGCCGAGACGGCCTTCGCTGTCGCGGAAGGCGAGCAGGCGCTCGGAGAGCACCTTGACGCGCACCGGCGGGCAGTCGTTCTCCGGAAGCTCCGAGGACAACAGGATCGGCATCCAGTAGGCGCGGAAGAGGTTCCCCATGGGGGTACCCGGGCCGGTCTGGCACAGGTAGTCGTTCTGTTCCTTCTTGAGCATCAATTCACTCCGTATGCTGTTTTCCCCGGGGTCGCCCTGTCACCCCCCTTCGGCAGGGGATGTGGGCGTTGACCGGGCCCTCCGCTCTTGTTATGAGCCGGCTAGTTCCTGTATACGGAACAGCGTTCCGCATTACGGGTCCGTCATTACCATTCCACTCAACTGGCCGTCAACGAGGAGCCCATGTCGCAGGCGTTGCAGAAGATCGAATTGTGCAAGACTTCGGATGTTGCCGAAGGAACCGCCATCCAGGTCGAGACCAATGATCTGATCCTCGCGGTGTTCAACCTGAACGGTGCCTTCTACGTCCTGGACGACACCTGCTCCCACGGGCCGGGTTCCCTGTCGGAAGGCCCGATCTGCGGCGACGTGGTGGAATGCGATTTCCACAACGGCTCTTTCAACATCAAGACCGGTGAGGTCGTTGAGCCGCCGTGCATCATCCCGCAGAAGACCTACAAGGTCGTCGTGGCCGACGACACGGTCTTCATCGAGGTCTGAGACCCCAGGGCGGGACCGACCATGGCGCCTCGCACGAGCGTTCCGATCCTTCTCCTGACGGGCTTCCTGGGCAGCGGCAAGACGAGCCTTCTGGCTCACTGGCTGCGCTCGGATGCCTTCGCGGGAGCCATGGTGATCGTGAACGAGCTCGGCGAGGTCGGCCTCGACGACCGCCTCGTCGAGACCTCCCACGAAGCCCCACTCCTGCTCGACAATGGCTGCGCCTGCTGCGCGGCGAGCGAGGACCTCGCCGCCACGCTCGAGCGCCTGTTCTTCGACCGGCTGCATCGGAAAATCCCGACGTTTTCCTGGGTGCTGATCGAGACCACCGGCATTGCGGAACCCGGTCCGATCCTCGACCTGATTGCCGGGAACGCGCTGGTTCGTGAGCGCTACCATGTGGAGGCGGTGGTCACATGTTTTGACGCACGGCGGGGGGCTGACCTGCTGGCGACCCAACCCGAGGTGCGCAAGCAGATCGAGGCCGCGCAGGTGGTGGTGCTGACAAAGACCGATCTCGTGGATGAAGCCGGGTGCGCCCTTGCGCTTGCCGAGATAGTTCGCGTGCGGCCGGATGCGACGGTACTGATGTCTGGGCGCGTACCCTCACCCTGTCCCTCTCCCCTGCCGGGGAGAGGGGACGCGCCCGATCAAGGGGCTCAATCCTGCGAGAACCCCTCTCCCCGCGCGCGGGGAGAGGGTCAGGGTGAGGGGGCCTGCGATTTACTCGCACCGTCCCTTTCGGCCTCGGTCCTGCTGGCCGAACTTTCAAAAGCGAAAATCCCGGCTGCCCATGGCCATGATCATCACGCCCATCATCTGGCTGGCATCAGCACCGCCTTCGCCCCCCTGCCGTCCATCACACGACCAGCACTGGAAGCCGGCATCGACCTCACACTGATGGAGTTCGGCACCGACCTGCTGCGCATGAAGGGCATCATCGCCTTCATTGACGAGCCCGGCTACTTCGTCGTGCAGGCAGAGGCAGGTCTGCCCATCGAGATCCGTCCCCTGCCCGTGCGCACCGGCGATGAACCGCAGACTGGCATGACCCTGATCGCGCGCAAGATCCCCGCAGCAGACATGGCAGCCGCCCTGCTCTCCTGTGTGCGTGCTGCTTCACCCCCACCGCTTGAAGGAGGCTTGTGCCATGGCCTCTGATCGCCTGCGCGGCGAGGACGATCTGGATTTCGATGCGGGCGGCGCCCCGCAGGAGGTCCATGACGACAAGGGCACGGGCAAAGCGCGCACCTCGCGCGATCCCCAGCGCCTGTCGTCTGTTGGAACCGCTGTGCGCCTGCTGAAATGCTTTTCGGAGGGCGAAGCCGAAATCGGCGTGACGAGCCTTGCCAAGCGGCTCGGTGTTGCCAAGAGCACCGTTTACCGGCTGGCCTCGACGCTGGTGGCGGAAGGCATGCTCGAACAGAATCGCGACAACGAGAAATACCGTCTCGGCATTGCGCTCTTTGGCCTCGGCGCCCTGGTGCGCCAGCGCATGAATCTCTCCAATGAAGCGCGCCCCTATATCTTCGACCTGCGCGAAGCCACCAACGAGACGGTGCATCTGGCGATCCTCGACCATGCCGAGATCATGTATGTCTACGATCTCGAAAGCACGCAGGCGATCCGCATGCGCGCCAATCTCGGCGAGCGCAAGCCTGCCCTCTGCACGGCCGAAGGCCGCGCCATGCTGGCCTTCCAGCACCCCGAAGAGGTCGAGGCCATCATCCAGGAAGGTTTCCGGCCGCGCACACCAAAAACCCTGACCGATCCGGCGGCGCTGCGCGCCATGCTGGCCGAGGTGCAGCGGCTTGGCTATGCGCGCGAGGACGAGCAGAGCGAGCTTGGCATGCGCTCCATCGCAGCACCCATCCGCAATGCCATGGGACGCGTGATGGGGGCGGTGGGCGTGGCGGGGCCTGTGCAGCGCCTGTCCGACGAAATCCTGCAGCAGATCGCTCCACAGGTCGTGCAGACAGCCAATGTCATTTCGCAGCGTCTCGGTTATAAGGCTCTGGCGATTTTCTGAACGGCGAAAACATCAGGGAAGGGACACATGTCGAAACTCAAGCTCACCATGGCCTGCTGGAACTACGACCGCACCCGCGCCCTGCAGGACGGATCGGTCCAGCCCGATGGCATCGACCTCAACTATCTCGACCTCATGGTGGAAGAGACCTTCTTCCGCATGGTGCGCCACCAGGAATTCGACGTCGCGGAAATGTCGCTGTCGTCCTACACCGTGTCGCTGTTCAAGGACCCGCGCCGCTTCATCGCGATCCCGGTGTTCCCCTCGCGCTTCTTCCGCCACTCCTGCATCTACGTGAGCGCCAAGTCGGGCATCAGGGAACCGAAGGATCTCATCGGCAAGAAGATCGGCGTGCCGGAATACCAGATGACCGCGCCGGTCTGGATCCGCGGCATTCTCTCCGACCACTATGGCGTGCCGCTCGACAGCGTCACCTACTACACCGGTGGCGAGGAAGAGCCGGGCCGTCCGGAGAAGCAGTCCCTCGACCTGCCCAGCAACATCAAGGTGCAGGCGATCCCGCACGACAAGACCCTCTCGCAGATGCTGCGCGATGGCGAGATCGATGCGCTGCACACCGCGCGCATGCCCTCGACCTATGACGGCAAGACCGTGCTGCGCCTGTTCGAGAACTATGGCGAGGTCGAGCGCGAGTATTATCGCCAGACCAAGATCTTCCCGACCATGCACACGATCGCCATCAAGCGTGAGGTCTATGAGCAGAACCGCTGGATTGCCCAGTCGCTCTACAAGGCCTTCGTGGAAGCCCAGCGCCGCACCTATCACGACCTGCGCGAGACGGCGGCCCTGAAGGCGATGGTGCCGTTCCTGAACTGGGAAATCGACCAGACCATCAAGGAAATGGGCAACGACTACTGGGCCTATGGCGTCGAGAACAACGTCAAGACGCTCGAGACCTTCCTGCGCTACCACTACGAGGCGGGCCTGTCGAAGCGCCTGCTGAAGCCCGAAGAGCTGTTCGCGCCGGAAGTGCTGGAGACGTTCAAGATCTGAGGTTCATGGACCGCGCGCGCATGCGCTCTACGCCGCAGGCCCTCACCCCAACCCTCTCCCGCAGGCGGGAGAGGGAGCTGGCGCCCGCTGATGCGTGACGAATTCTATACATAGAAGCTCAATGCTACCGCCTCCTTCTCCCCGCGCGCGGGGAGAAGGTGAGGATGAGGGGCCTCTGGCGTAGAGCGCATGCGGGCGAAGACGCCTGCGCTCCAAACAAAAAGGGCCGCACGATGGGTGCGGCCCTCTTCATTTGTGTCCTGAACCGATCAGGCCAGACCGCCCTTGACGCGCTCGGGCGTGAAGGGCGCCTGACGCATGCGCGCGCCCGTTGCGTCGTAGATGGCATTGGCCACCGCCGCCACGAAGGGACGCATCGAGGGCTCGCCCGCACCTGACGGCGCAATGTTGGGACGGTTGATCAGCACGACGTCGATCGTCTCCGGGGCCTCGGTCATGTCGAGGATCGGATAGGTCAGCCAGTCGACCGAGGTCACCGACTTGTCGTCGAACTTCACTTCTTCATGCAGCGCGCGCGACAGGCCTTGCGTGACATTGCCTTCAACCGTCAGCGTCAGCTGCTTCGGGTTGATGATCATGCCGCAGTCATGGGCCACGGTGAACTTGCGTCCCCAGACCTTGCCGGTCTTGAGGTTCACCTCGACTTCCGCAACCACTGCGACACGGGTGCCGGTGCGCTGCGAATAGGCGATGCCCTGGCCGCGCGCGATGTCGCCCGTGACCTGCTTGCGCGCCGATGTGCGCGGCTGCCAGCCGGCCTTCTCGGCAGCTGCCTTCACCACCGCCTGATCGCGCTCATCCTTGATGTGCTTGAGGCGGAAGGCGACCGGATCCTGGTTCGTCGCGAAGGCCAGCTCGTCAATGAAGCTTTCGCTGGCAAAGGCGATCTGCGGACCCAGAGGATCGCGCAGATGCGAGCTGCGCAGCGGCGAAGCACGATCGAGGAGCGGGGCCACCGTCTCCCAGGTCTTGCGACGTGCCGCGAAGGAATAGCTCTCCTCGGGCGTGTTGAAGATGTTCGTCGGCTTCAGCGGCACGCCGATCATCTGGCCCGCCAGATTGTCGTGGATCTGGCTCTCGTTGCTGTTCACGTCGAGACGCGAGAAGCCCTTCGAGTGGAAATCATAGGCGATGATGTTGCCATCCTTGTCGAGCGCAGCGCGTGCGACATGGATGGAGGCCGGCCCCTTGGGATCCCATGCAGTCGCGTCGGAACGCGAATACATGAGGCGCACCGACTTGCCGGTGAGCTTGGCAACGAGGGCCGCGTCGGCCGCCGCATCGCCCGCATCATTGCGGCCGTAGCAGCCGGGACCCGGCGCCCAGATGGCGCGCACCTTGTCGGCGGGCAGGCCCATCATGTTGGCCACGGCTTCCCCGGTGTAGTGGGGCTTCTGCGAGCCGGTCCACAGGGTTGCTTCGCCATCCTTCAACTCGATCGTGGCGCAGGCCGGGCCCATGCTGGCATGGGACTGGAACGGCCATTCATAGGTCGACTCGATGATCTTCGCGGCGTTCTTGAAGGCCGCCTCGCTGTCGCCCTCGGCCGGGTCCTCGCCTTTGGCGACGACGGGTGCCTTGCGGATGTGCTCGAAGATCTTCTCGTTGCCGGGGAAATTCGGCTTGGCCTCCGACCAGGTGACCTTGAGGTCACGCGCGGCCTTGACCGCATCCCATTCCTTCGGCGCCACAACGGCGAGGAAGGCCTTCTCGCGCACGATCTGCACGCCCTTGATGCCCTTCACCGAGGACTCGTCGATGGAGACGGGCTCGGCACCGGCCACCGGCGGGCGAATGACGCGCGCATGCAGCATGCCGGGGATCTTCACGTCGACGGCGAAGGTGCCCGTGCCGGTGACCTTCAGGGGAATGTCACGGCGCAGCGGCGAGGTGCCGATGACCTTATGCTCGGCGACGGGCTTGATCACGCCCGCACCCTTCACGAACAGGCCGTTGCCGATCTGCTTGTTCCATTCGAGCTGAGTGTCGAACCAGCGACCGCCGATCAGCTCGCCATAGGTGACCTTCTTCGACGCATCGGTCTTGGAGATCACCGTGCCGTTCTCGGTGCGCAGCTGGTCAGCGGGAATGTTCAGGTGCTTGGAGGCCATCTGCACGAGCTGGTAGCGGGCTTCCGCCGCCGCACTCTGCAGGGCCTTGCCGCCGGCCTGAATGCCGGTGGAGCCGGAGGCACCGCCCTGATTGACGCTGGTGCCCGAGTCACCGGCGAGAATGGCGACACGCTCGATCGGCAGGTCGAGTTCCTCGGCGACCATCTGGGCGCAGCCAAGGTCCGTGCCCTGGCCCATGTCCATCTTGCCCCAGTAGCAGACCGCCGAACCGTCGGCGTTGATGCTCACGTAGGACGCGAGGTTTTCCGGCTTCAGCGGCGGGCGCTTGTCAGCCCCGAATACGGCGGCGCGGGCCTTGTCACCCGGCATCACGACGGACACGGTGAGGGCGCCAACGCCAGCGAGAAGCGAGCGGCGATTGATGTTCACATTCATGGCGATCTCCCTCAGGCCTGGGCCGCGCGCTTGACCGCGCGCAGGATGGCGACATGGGTGCCGCAGCGGCACTTGAGACCGCTCAGGGCCTCGCGGATCTGCGCATCATTGGGCTTGGGATTTTTCTCGAGGAAAGCCACCGAGGTCATGACCCAGCCGTTGAGGCAATAGCCGCACTGGGGAACCTGCTCGTCGATGAAGGCCTGCTGCACCTTGTGGGGCTTGCCATCCTTCTGGATGCC
>CAISZN010000618.1 GCA_903889985.1 uncultured Hyphomicrobiales bacterium
GCATGGCTCGGGAGGTGCAGGCGCCTAGCCAAGGACTGGGAAAATCTCAACCGAAGAGCGCTCGCGTTCCTGCGCCTCGCGTCAATAAGGCTTATGCTCAGAAAGCTATGCAATCCAGCATGATCTCTCCGGACAGACACATAGAGAAAACGGCTTTCTTGTTTCATTTCCGATGAGGTCAGCGACCCGCATAAACGCTGTTTTAAGCGCATGACTGTCCCCCGAACGTATCTGGTAGGCAGAACAGGCAGAGATTTGTTTCATCAGTGAAGATAAGGAGGCCGCCGTAGGCTTTCCAGTAACGGCGTTGAGGGCTGCCGCGAAGGCCGTCTGCGAAGGCAGCCTCCTGATGTCCGTTCTCCGCCCGCCCGGATTCAGATCCAGAAAAAGGATTGCCGAGGCCGGAGCTTCATTGATGATCCAGGGTTGGCCAAGAGCGTCCGGGTAAAGCGTGCGCCATCTGCCCTCAAAGCTTTCAATGGGTCGACCCAGATGGACGTCAATGCTTGGATCGATGACACGGGACGCCTCTGCATCAATGCGAATGGCTTGCGGATAAGCGATGAAACCGTTGGGCCGCGCGAATGTCAGCGCGTTTCCCTCCACACGCCACCCTGACCCCAGCAACTCCACAATCGCTGCCGTTTTCAACGCGCTGCGTCTGGCCAGAAGAACCAGACGTTTGCCGTTGGGTGCGACGACGGTGGAGCCGGCAATCACCAGTGTTTCTCGCTCTCGTGCGCAGGCGTCACGCACGAGGCGGGCGTCCACCTCCGCAGCAAGGCCCTCGAGCGTGCCGCTGATCTGCGTGCCGTTCGGCAGCCTCAGGGTCCAGAGGTTGCCCACGCCTGCGAGCGATATTGTCTCGTCATGCGGAGCCGTGGACAGGACATCCGGCAGCGCATGCAGTCCCTCGAATGGGCTCCCGAGTGGGGCACCTTCTATGCGGAAACTGCGCCGCAGTCCTCTGATCAGGATTGGTTGCAAGCTTCAACGAGCCCGTTGGACAATAAATCACGCAGGCAAGCATTTACGTCGGCCCTCGGTGCCTCATCGAGATCGAACGCCTCCTGGATCAGCGTGCAGATCCCACCGACGCTTGCATGTCCATCGCACAATTCAAGAATGCTGGCTGCCGTGAAATTTATGAAATGGACTTTGGCACGGGCATGATCATAGGCGACATACCCGTCGGGTGCCTCATTAATGTCGAGATCTCCGACTTTCCGGAATCTTTCGTCGAGAGAAAAGCTCATGTGGTGTGCCTCCTAGCTGTTTCTGTACCGAGCGAACATCCCCTGACGGCCTGGCAGATTCGCACCATCACCACGTCTCGCGTGAAATGGCGTTGCACATATTGTCTGGCCTTGCGGGCGCGTCGGTCGCGCATTTGATTGTCATGGATCGCTTCTGAGACACATGTCGCAAAGTCCTCGGAAGAATTGGCGGTCCATCCAACGTCATAACCGAGCCCTGCACTGGCCACCTCAGTCGCAACGCTCGCGAGGCCATAGGCGCTGGCCTCGAGCAGCTTGATTCGTGTGCCACCACCTGCATGAAGTGGGGCGATGGCGATCGTCGCGCGCTTGTAAAAATCTGTCAACGACGTCACAAAACCATGCAGTATTATGTTTGGACCCCGCTTTTCAACGAGGCGCCTGGGGGCCATGGAGCCGACAATATCGATAAAGACCGGGGTTCGCAGCCTCGCTCTCAGACGCGGCACAACCCGCTCAAGAAACCAAATCATGCCATCGGAGTTTGGCGCGTAAGAGAGCGAGCCGACGAACAGGAGGCGCGTCTTGGTCACCTGCCTTGGTGCAAGGGCGGGGACCGCAATGGCGTTTTCAATCACGGTCACGTTGAGTAGATTATGTCTGGCGCGCAACGTTCTCGCTTCTGCATTGCTTGCCACAAAGATGCGATGGAAATGGTCTTTCCAGTTGGAGATCAGAGCATCGCAGGCGATCGCCTCCTGCTCCAGCCAGTCCGCGCGATGCTTGTCCCCAGACGCTTTCGCGACTTTCGCCTGTTGTAAATAGGACGTGTAGTCGTCTTCATCCAGATCGAGGACGGCCTGTGTCCCGGTGGCCAGCAAACTTGCACAGGCGACGAGATAGGATCTTCCAATATGGACGAGGTCGGGACGTTCTTGCGCGAGAATGCGGGTGATCTGCTCGAGCACCGGAGGTGTAAGTCCACGCGCGAGGCTTGGCTGACCAAAGGCCTTGAAGGCAGCAATGCGCGCAAGTGGGTCTGTCAGCCTCGAGACGAGTTTAAAATGCGCGCTAATATGTGATGTGACGTCGATCAAATAAACTTGGGCGCCAAGGCTGTCGGTGAATTCATTGCCGGAGATGGCGGAGCCGGCCACCGGAACGACGATGATGACCAAAGGCCCCAACTGCGCGAGGGCTTCTGCAAATACGCCCATGCGCATGGATAATCCGTTGCCCGTTTTATCCGGCAGAATTGGCGTGATCATCAGCGATCTGATTGGCGCGCTCATAAAAGGCCATCGTCGGGTGGCGTATAGAATCCAGTCCATGGCCATTTTGACCATAAATTGTGAAACCGTTGAGCCGGGGCGGGCTTGATGATCGAGACATCCGTGGCGGCATAAGCTTCCAGCCGCGGGTCGAGCAGGCTGCGTCCCACCCAACGACCCGGTGCTTCGTAAGACATTATCCATCGATCTTCGAAACTATCGCGGAGGACAAGCTGCGTGTGCAAACCATTTTCTCTGCAGAACCAGTTCATGACGTCCGGGCGGCGACCGGCGCCGATCTCACCCTCGGTGAGCAATTCAAGGACACTGGGCTCCTTGCCGACGATCACGAATAGCAGATCACGTTTGGCGCAAAGGTCTTTTTCCGCTGCATGAGCTTCGGCCGATCGTTGGGGGGGGATGAAGATCAGCCCATTCCACTGACGCCGCAGTGCCTCGAGCGCTGCCGCGCAAGCATTTTCGTTCTGGAAGCCGTCCAGAACGTCCTGACTGCCGCTATAACGCCACTTGGCACCCGTGCGGTGCTGAAACAAAACCTCACCGTTACAATCATGTTGATAAAAGCAGCGTCTGATATCTATGCCGGGTCCCGTCTCGATGAGACGGAAATCGCTTCCAGCGATCAGGAGCCCGAGCAGAAAAGTGTCCTTATCTCCATAGATGATTTTGTAGACCTCATGCGCCTCTTCGTTCAGCCGGAGCGCAATTTGGACAGCGCGCCAATGCCTTTCCTTGTCGATGAGGAGCTGGCCCGATTCGATACTGCGCTTCCCTTGTCCGACTAGGCCGCAAAGGGCCCAGATCGGGTTTTCATGGTCGATATCGAGGACATCTGGCCATAAAACAGCACCGGTCCTGACGAAATCCGGCCAATCGAATACTTCTGAGGGATCACGTGTCGGCACCTGATCGGCGTCGAGTAGCAGAACTTTACTGAAGGAACTCCAGGCCAATGCGAGAGCCTTAAGACGCCACCCGTCAATCGTATCGAGTGGCATGTTTGAGGTGATGGAAAGACCATCGACGCAGACTACATTCAGATCGCCGAGCAGGCTGCGCATGCGGGGTGAGAGTTCCGCCTCCCCCAGATGCCAGACTTCAATCGGCAATCGACAACCTAGTGAATGGCGCAAGACGTGCAGCAAGACGAAGGCATTGGTGAACATGGCTGCGCCGCCAGCGCAAATGACGATCCCGGCCCCGGAAAAGCGGTCTTGGGGCAAGCCGGGGAGATCTCTCGTCCACCGATTTGTTCGCGAGGACACATCATTCTGCATCGGACGAGCTTTCGAGATCTTACGTGACTGCAAAAAATCTCTGACCCGAAACAGATAAAGGCCCCGGCCATGCCGGGGCCTTAGGATTGTTTCTGTGGATGTTTTTTATTGAGGGAAGCGGTAGCTGAGACCGACGCGCACCGCTTGCGATGTGATGCTTTGGGCTTCGTTCCACTTGCCGAAGTCAGAATAACGATATTCGATGCGGGCAGACCATTGCTTGCTCAAGGCATATTCCAGACCGCCGCCAAGCGTCCAGCCAGTCAATGTCGAAGAGGAGTTGTGGAGCGTGGACATGAAAGCTACGCCACCGGTCGCATAAAGCAGAGCGTTGTCGAACGCGTAGCCAAGCCGGGCACGGGCGGAACCCTGAATGAGATTGCCTTGCCAATCGTGGCCATTTTCCCCAACTTGTGAGATCACCTTTGCCGAGGCGACATATTCAAGATCACCTTCGACACCAATCACAAGCGAATCAAACTGCTTGTTGTAGCCAGCGTGGAGCCCGCCAAAAAAGGAACTGCTGGTCGCAGACAGGATCTCGGTCTTGGCGCGGAGCTGTTGATTGCCAACCTGTGCCCCGAGATAGAACCCCGTCCAATCAAAGGCGCGCGTGGCGAGAGCGGCAGGAGCCGGGGCCGTGTCACGGCGAGGAAGGTCGGCCGCATTAGCGACGACGGGAAGCAGATACAAGGCAGTCGTGCCTAGGAGCCAACGAACATTCATTTTCATTTCAACCTCTGCAATTGCATATTTCTCTGGTGAAGGCTAAGGTATGTTATCTTGAAAATCAAGTTATGAACGTTGTAAAAAAAAAAACGTTTTTTGATCCTCTGAGCTTGCAAAAGTCGGTTTTTAGAGTGATGGTAAGATAGGTTTGTTTCAGCTATGGCAAGCGAGTGTCCAGCTGGATCGTTTTCTCTAGGAGATATGCAGATGAATGTCACAGCGACCACATCCAATAGCGGGCAGGCCAGCACCCAGCAGGCTATTTCGGCCGGAGCCCTTTTGAAAGCTGCCGCAAAGATGCCCTATCTGGCCCCGTCAGTTGTTTCTTTCTCCATCGATGGAATGTCCATCGATGCCCCACTTGCGCTGGCCGGAAACGTCTGACCCTAATCCCATCCGCAGATGAACACGATGAGCCGTGGCGCAGGGTTCGACCGCGTCACGGTTTCTGCCGCCCTGATAGTCCGCGACGAGGAGCGTTTTCTTCCCGGTTGCTTGGATTTCTTGGCAGGCAAGGTCGATGAGGTGATCATTGTCGATACGGGATCGCGGGATCGCACGGTCGAGATAGGCGAAGAATCAGGGGCACGTATCCTTCATCACGTCTGGGCGGACGATTTTGCGCAGGCCAGGAACATTGCGCTAGACGCGGCGTCCTCCAGCTGGATCCTCTACATCGACGCTGACGAGCGCCTGTCGCTGCCGGGGGGTGGCATGGTGGGCGCTTACGTCGATCCCACAGCTGCCGCGTGCCTCGTCAGATTCAAGCCCAAATCAGGATATACGCGCTATCTAGAATGGCGCATTTTCCGAAATGATCCGCGGATCCGGTTCGAGGGCCGCATCCACGAGAGCATGGTCAGGAGCATTCAGGACGTTGCGTCTTCGGATGGATTAAAAATTGTGCGGACGCCCGTACAGATCGATCATCTTGGTTACGACGGCGATCAAGCCCACAAACATCCCCGTAATCTACCGCTCCTTGAGGCGTGCGTGCGGGAAAATCCAGATCGTATTTATTATTGGTACCACCTAGCCGAAACACTTGCAGCATTGGGACGCGTCGAAGATGCTGTTGGCATCGCAGAAGAGGGGCTATCACGCGCAATGCTTGCCCTCTCGGACAAAGGCCGCACGGATTGCAGTCTGTTGATTCAAACATTGGCGCGGCTGCGGCTCTCTCGAAAAGAAGAGACTTTAGGCCTGCTGGAACAAGGGCTCAGCCGTGTACCAGAAGACCATGCATTACGCTTTCTGAAAGCACGTGCGCTCATAGAAGGTGGAAAACCCGAAGCAGCACTGGAGATTACAAAATATCTTCTTGAAATAAACCCGGCAGAGCTTGTTGACGGTCTGATCGCTTTTGATGAATCCATCTTTCGTGAACGCGCCTGCGAAGTCGCCGCCATTGCATCTCTCCGGATGGGACGTCGTGATGAAGCTTGCCACTATTTCCTGAAGGCATCGGCATTCGCACCCCAAGAATCACATTACGCTATCAAGGCTGCAGCTCTGGGCGGCAGACGGAACGTTTGAGGCAACAATTATGGAGAAAATCTATAATTTGGTAATGGTGACAAGCGACACCGTGTTCGACCCATCCGATTTTCACGTCATCGCCAGGCACGTCGAAGAAATCGCGCCAGAGGTCGAGGTCTTCGTCGTTGACAGCCAATCTCGTTCCCCGACAGCGCGGAAGAAGGCTGCGAAGCGACCATCCCTGATCTTCTCGCCCCTTCAGTTGATGGCTTTCAGGCCTGACAGAGGCAAGGTGTATTGTGGACGTCCAATGCCAAAAATTCATGAAATGGATCTTCTGACGAAGGCTGGCCTTCCTGTGCCTGCCTATGCGGAATTGCTGCCAGATACTCCCATTTCGGAGGACCGGTACGGTCCCTATACAATGGTCAAGGCCGGGCACGCTTATGCATCCTATGGAAGCAGTATGGAACTATATCGAACGAAGGATGTACGTTACCGTCCTCCCGAAAGCTTTCCGGAAGGGCATGATGCTCGACGTGGGCCTATGTTTGTCCAGAAATTCATCGACTGCGGCAAGCCAATGACTTGCCGTGTTCTCACCCTCTTCGGAGTTCCCCTCTTTACGTATCACGCACAAGCAATCCTTCCATTGGCGCTTGAAGAAAAAACCGGTCCTTTCGCACTCAAGGATTTTGTGCCGACGGGCGGCAATGTGTCTGTGCATATTGAATTTTCTAAGGATATTTTGTCACTCGCAACAAAGGCCTATGACGCTATTCCGGACGTCCCGCTTCAGGCGTGTGACATTATGAGAGACAAGAATGGCGATCTTCATATCGTGGAAATCAATCCCGGTGGCGCGACCTGGATGTTTTCGACATTTAATGCGGCGGGATATAAGCGAAACTTGGGGATAGAGGATCTTACCGCTCCATTTGATGCGTTCCGAACCGCCGCCCAGGTCCTAGTCTCAAAAACACGCAGCGAAGCAATTTAAGAAATTTAGAAACTGGCACTCATCATCTTCAATGGTAATGCCAGCGCTATTTTATGCTATTCTTCAATCACTCGATAGTCAGTCCGTTTTACGAGAAATTAGATAGACATGTCTTCTTAAATTTTTAGGAGTGGTTGACATGAGCCTGGAATTGCAAGCCGCCAAATTAGATGAGATTTAGAAAATACAATGATCTTCAAAAAACGACGTCATGAATGTGGATAAGAAAAATATCGTTATTCAGATGATAGGTGGAGATACAGACAATCAATCCTTCAAAGGTAAGGCCGATACTGATATTAAGTCTCAAAGATCTCTTTTATTCAGGGGGTTAGATAGTATATGGGCGCAGGGGCCGTTCCTTTTACCCTGACGAGGATTGCAGCTGGCGAAAAAGAGCAGCAGCGCCGTTCATGTTAGCCCAATCGACGCTTCTCAACGAGGCGGACGAGGCGTTCGAAGAGGTTCGTATTGACTTTATCAAGTAGTTTTTGAAATGACGCGCGCAGTGGCTTTTGTCTCCAGGCAAAAAAGCGTGCGTATGCGGCATCATCATGATCAAGATATTTCAGATAATCGGCGAGCTCACGTTCACTTCCAAACCTGCTTGCATCGATAAAACATTCATCGCCCGGTGCGAACAAGTCAACATTAGGAGCGCCGCGGTAGACGGGGACCGTACCTGCACGCAGAGGATCAAAAAATTTTTCCGTGACATAATCTGTTTCAATGGCGTTTTCAAGAGACAGACAGAATTTGTAATTTCCAACGACGCGCAGCTTTGTCAAATGACCTTCGTCGGGAAAAGGCAGTTCGGCATTCCGAAGTACCCTTCCAAATGAATCAACCTTTATATGCTCCATCATACCTTTGGCAAATTCCAGCCGGTGCGATCTGTTAATCGGATCTGACTGAAACATCACCAAAGGGGATGGGGCGACTTTCTGCGGGACATGCGTCATCATGGCATTGTCCCATTGAGTTTTATCTGGAAGGTATGGCAACCAGACTTCTGCATCGCGCCGATAGGTCATAAAGAGATCCATCTTGGCGCGAAATGATGGGTGGTCGACAAAGGGGTAATTTACCGAACTTTCCATTGACCATGCGACCCAAAGCTGGCCGGGCTTTTTTTCAAGAGCGATTATGTCATTAGCATTGGGCTTTCCAAAACCTAAGTCTGGCACGTGGAATACCACCGCATCAGAATCATTTAACAATTTTTTATCCACTGAAAAAATGGACCTGAGCTCCGGGGGGATGCTCTGGAAAGAAGGAGGCTCGTCAAAAACAGAATTGTAAAAAAGTATTGATGTCATTGCACGTAGTCTTCCATGATGCGTACGATATGTGATGGATAGCACATTGCTGCCCATGCTTCCACGAATTATAATACGACGGACTCAGTGGAGCGCAAGAGCCGCTTCACGATCCTGGTCAAGATGAAGGATTGCGGGGCGGACGCGGCGCTCGATGGCTTCCAGAGGGCGCTCAATGGCGTGCCCGAGCCAATGCGAACGAGCCTCGCCTACGATCAGGGCAAGGA
>CAISZN010000619.1 GCA_903889985.1 uncultured Hyphomicrobiales bacterium
CTTCGACGGATTGAACCGCTCGACGCGGCACAAATCGGGCGTCGCCATGCGCTTTCCGCGCATCGCCCGCATCCGATGGGACAAGCCCGCACGCGATGCCGACCGAATCGAAACGCTGGAAAAGCTTCTGCGCGACTAGGCGGCCTTGTCGGGATGCAGCACGTCACTCTCCCCATGCAGCACCGCATGGACGAAGGCGACGCCATGGCTCGTCGGATCCGCTCTCTGCAGCAGGCTGGCGATGACACCCATCCCGAAAGACGCGCCGCAGGCGACGAGGGCAGCAAGCGCGAAAGACGCAACGCTTGGCCCCGTGCCCTGCCAGTAGAGCATGCCTTCCGCACTCGCGAGGCCCGTGACCAGTGCAATGCTCGCATGGGTGCTGTTGGCACGCGGCCACAAAACGAGTCCCAGCAAGGGCGCAACGACCGCGGCGCTCAGCGCAACCGCGAACCCGATGAGCGCGGTCTCATTGACCTTCTGGCGCATGAGGAATGCAACTCCCCCAATAATTGCAATAAGCATGACGAAACGCGTCACCGCGAGGCGGCGGCTCGTCAGGGCACCCGCCGCACGCACGCGATAGAAAAGATCATGCCCGAGTGCCGTGCCAAGCGCGTGAACG
The DNA here is from genome assembly GCA_903889985.1 of uncultured Hyphomicrobiales bacterium. Taxonomy (GTDB): domain Bacteria; phylum Pseudomonadota; class Alphaproteobacteria; order Rhizobiales; family Beijerinckiaceae; genus Terripilifer. The sequence goes on from CAISZN010000619.1 coordinate 626, forward strand.
CAGGCGGCCGCAAGCACAAGCGCAATCGCAATGCCGCCGGCCGCAGCAAGCCCGGAAAAAGCGGTCCCAAATCCGCGAAGGTCTGAGATGCCCCGGAGCAGATAGCTCGCGCTTGCAGATACAAATTCCGGTTTCAAAACCTGCGTCGTGCCGAGTGAGGTTGCGCAGGCGCTGCGCGCCGCAGCCGGAGTGCCCGGGTGGGCGCTGCAGATCATCACGTCACCATGGGCACTGGCTTCGAGCAAGAAGTTCGGAAGACGCTCCGGGCGCAGGCCATCGATGCCGTGAACGAGGGCGAGAGTCGCAACCGTGAGGCCGACGGCCGCAGCTGCGACCACAAGGGCGCACCAGAACAACCCGGCCAGTCCGGCCCGTTGGGCCCCGGCCCGGGTCGCTGTTGCCATGGCGGGCATCAGCACCGGCGCGAGGGTGCCAAACCCAAGCATCAGGGTTGCGAGCAAGACAGGATCAAATCCGCGAAGGGCACTCGGCGCCACGCGCCAGCGCTCGAGAAAAGTGAGACCCTCGCGCCAGCTGTTGCGATCGCCCCCGACCGGAAAAGGCAGGGAGCCGTCGGCGAAGGCCGTCAGGGCCAGCGGCAGCAAAAGGCCTACAAGCAGGATGCCCATGGCGGCTGCAGCGCCCCATACCACACCGGACAAGCCGCCAGGCTCAACGAGAAAACCAACGATGATGGCAGCTGCGATCAGGGACATTGCGGGGCTGAGGCCGAGGACGAGCCCGATCTGCTGTGCGGCGAGGGACAATGCCGCGAGGCCAACAAGCGCTGCCGCGCAGGCCACGATCACGACGATGCCCAGGCGCAGGGCGATGTTGGGGAATCGGCCAATGATCATGTCAGGGACCGAAAGTGCCCCGGTCTTGCGCAACAGCGGACCAGTCCCAAAGGCCGCCAGGAATCCGCCCCCCGCAAATCCTGCAAGAACTCCCGCAAGTGACAGGCCCGATGGGATTGACCGGGCAAAAGGCACAAGCAGTGCCAATGCGATAGCTGCGAAGGCGAGCCCGGCATAGGGCACAGGCACATGGCGGCCCCCCAGGTAAAAGCTCGACACTCGCATGTTGCGCAGGAGCAAGCCGAGAAGAGCAAGTCCGACAAGGGCCACGCTGGGTCCCAGCACTGCAACAATGCCATCGGGCACGCCGATGCGGTCGAGCAGAATGACAAGACCTGCGGCAAGCCCGAAGGCTGCGGCTCCGAAGGCGGCCCGCCCGTCAATGGCGGCACGTTTGCCTAGATCTTCCTCGGTCAGCGGGGGTCTCACGGCAGCTCCATTCGGCAGGACTTGCACTCCCGCGTATCACGGTCCAACAATAGGATAATTGACACGAGGTCGCACGTCTCGCCTATGACCCGAATATCAGACGTCCGGCCCGCGGGGGAGGTCCAAGCGTGAGTCAATCGACAAGGATAGTCATCGCCGACGATCATCCGCTGGTGCGCGGTGCCCTGCATCAGGCAGTAGCTGGTGCCATCATGGGCAGCACCATCATCGAATGCGGTGACCTTGATGAACTCGTCAAGGAACTCGACGAGAATTCGGACGTCGATCTCGTCCTTCTTGATCTTGCCATGCCTGGCGTCCGAGGCTTCTCGGGCCTCATGTATCTGCGCGCCCAGCATCCTGCCGTGCCTGTCGTGATCGTCTCGGGCAATGAGGACCGCAGCGTCATGCGCCGTTGCATCGACTTCGGCGCCTCGGGCTTCATCCCCAAGACCACCGATATCGAGACCATGCGCGCAGCCCTGCGCTCGGTGCTCGAAGGTGGCACCTGGACGCCGCCGGATGTGGATCTCAAGTCCCCGGCTGACAAGGACACTGCCGACATCGTGCGCCGCCTTTCATCCCTGACACCCCAGCAGGTGCGCGTCCTGATGATGCTGTCCGAGGGACTGCTCAACAAGCAGATCGCCTATGAACTCACGGTCTCGGAAGCCACTGTGAAGGCCCATGTCTCAGCCATCCTGCAAAAGCTCGGGGTCGAAAGCCGCACCCAGGCCGTGATCGCCGCTTCAAAGATCGAGGCCGGCCAGTGGCAGGGAGACGGCCCGGCGGGCGGTTGACCGTCAACATTTGGCCGTGAGCAAGGGATAGGTCTGGGAGAAATGCTCAGGAGTGTTCCATGCGCCTTGCCCCTGCCCTACTCCTGCTAAGCCTTGGAGCCACTCCGGTCCTCGCTGAAAAGTCCGATGCCGGGCTGCCGGGCGAAAATGCCCGCTTCAGCATGACGCCGACCAAGGACGGGTTCCTGCGGCTCGACACGCGCACCGGCGCTGTCTCGCTGTGCACCGTGACGGGGACCAGCGCCCAATGCCGGGCAGCGGCGGAAGACCGGGAAGCCCTGACCGAAGAGATCGAGCGCCTTGCCAAGCGGAACGCGCAGCTTGAGGGAACTGCTGGTGTCAGAGCGCTCCCACCCCAGGAAGACATGAACCGGGCGATGGACTTCGCCGAGCAGTTCATGCGCCGGATGTTGCGGATCATGCGCGACGATTCGAAAGATCCGACCTGATCGTGCGCAGCTGATGACCTCATGATAGACAAAAACGACACGCCCCTGAGTGGGCTGACATGGAACGGCGTTCCCGCCGGTGAAAGATCAATGGCTGATTCCTCCTTCAACCGTTTCCTTGGTGGCTCTCCGATGCAGGTGCTGGTGCGCCTGTTCTTCCTGTCCCTGATCGTTGGTGCCGTTCTCATGTGGCTCGACATCCGCCCCTGGGATGTCATCACCGGCGTCGAGCGCCTTGCGCTCAGGCTCTGGAACATGGGCTTCGACGCGATCCGGCTTGTGGCAGAATATGTCGTTGCAGGCGCTGTCATCGTCCTGCCGATCTGGTTCATCATGCGTCTGCTCAATAGCCGCGGCGGAAGGTGAGCCACGAGGTAACCAGCGCCGAGCGCGCAAGCGTTTCCACGTTTGATCCGAGCCATGGGGCGATCCTGCGCATCGCCCTGCCCATGACGCTTGGCCACATCACCGTACCCCTCATGGGCCTTGCCGATACGGCGGTGATCGGGAGGCTTGGTGAGGCCCAGCTACTGGGTGGCGTCGTCGTGGCAACCACGATCTTTGACGTCCTGTTGTGGGCCTTCGGCTTCCTGCGCATCGGCACAGTTGCCCTCACGGCCCAGGCCTTGGGTGCTGGCGACCGGGACGAGATGCGCGCAACGCTTGCTCGCGCACTGGTGATTGCTGCAGCACTTGGACTGACGATCATTGCCCTTCAAGGACCCATCGCCGCTTTCGCCTTTGCCGCCATGGGTGCGAGCGAGCAGGTCACGCAGGCTGGGCGCGCCTATTTCGACATGCGTATCTGGTCAGCACCCTTCGTCTTCGCCAACTACGCCCTTTTCGGAGCGATCGTCGGGAGGGCGCGAACGGATGTGGCGCTTGCGTTGCAGGTTGCGGTGAACCTCGCCAACATCGGGCTGAACATCACGCTCGTTTATGGCGCGGGTCTTGGCGTGCGCGGGTCAGGGCTCGGCACGCTGATGGCCGAGATTCTGCAGACCTGCCTGTGCCTGCTCATGGTGCGCCATCTCGGCGGACCGATCTTTGCCCTGCCCTGGCGTCGCATTGCCAGCCGCGCCGCCATGTGGCGGCTCGTGGGCATCAACCGGGACATCATGATCCGCACGCTGGGATTGCTGTTCTGCTATTCGTTCTTCAGCTCACAGGGCGCGCGCGGCGGCGACGTCATGCTGGCGGCCAATGCGACCCTGCTCAACCTGTCCATGTTCATGGCCTTCTTCCTCGATGGATACGGCACCGCCGCCGAGCAGATGTGCGGGCGCGCCTTTGGCGCCAGGGACGAAGCCGTTTTTCGAAAGACCGTGCGCCGGGTGATTGGCTGGGGCCTTGGCACATCAGCCTTGCTCGCCATCATCGCGCTAATTGTTGGTGCCGGCTTCGTCGATTTCGTCACCACCAATGCGGCAGTGCGCGAAGCAGCCCATGCCATGCTGCCCTTCGCAGCCCTGACCCCCATCGCTGGAACCCTTGCCTTCAGCTTCGATGGAGTCTTTTCGGGCGCGACCTGGACGCGCGAGATGCGCAACCTGATGCTGGTTGTCGTCGCGCTCTATCTCGCCGTGTTCTGGATGACGCGACCGCTCGGCAACATGGGCCTGTGGATCGCTCTCCTGACATTCCTGGGTTCGCGCGGCCTGCTTCAGCTCTGGCGGTACCCGAGGCTGGTGGCGCGGGCCTTTGCCTGAAGATCAAGGGCGCACGGCCGCCCGGCACTGGGCAGGCAGGCGATAGGCGTCCGGATTCTGCGGGTCAAAGCCATCTGTCAGTGAGCACAGAAAGGTTATGACGTCCTGCACTTCACTCGCCGTCAGGCGTGGCTGGCCGTTGCGCAGCGGAGTGAAGGGGGGGCGCCGCTCAAGATTGCCTAGATAGATGGCGGGCAGATCGTTGAAAGCGACATCCGGAGAGCCATCCGCCTTGCGGTAAAGAAGTGCCGGGTTAACGTCGCGTGTCATGTAGAAATTGATGACCTGCGGCAGGGCGGTAAAGACGCCGTTGTGGAAATAGCTGCGCTTTATCGCAACGTTGCGCAGGCTCGGCACGCGGAACGCGCCACATAGACCAGGATCTAGCAAAGAGTCAGTGCGGAAGGGACCACACACACCCAGATCGAAATAACGATGGTTCGGCGAACCGAGATTGGCGCCATTCATCAGCGAGGACAGGCCGATCTTGTTGAAGGCGACCACAGCCTGGTCGTCATTGTTGTAGGGCAGCGCCCAGTTACGCGGAATGCCGAGAACCCGATAGCTCAGGTCTGAAAACAGCTGCGGCCCGGGGGCCTGCTGCTGAGCGCCCAATGAATTGTGGCAACCTGCGCAGGCACCCTTGGCAGGATCCTGAAATAGTGCCGCGCCATTCGTCTCCTGTGCGGTAGGTGTGACAAGGCCAGCGCCAATCGCATCGAACTTGCTGGAAAAAGGCGTCAAGGATTTGTCCTCTCGTTCAAAAAACGAGATGGCATCGGCCATGTTGGCAAGAACGACGGCCGGGTCACTGGCGGCATTCACAGGGCCATAGATCGCCGCATAGTCGCCTACATATGGGCGTGCGAGGAACTTGCGCAGAACGGCGGATGCATCTGCGTTGGCCATTTCATGTGGCCCCGTGAAGGGACCCTGAGCTTGATCGGCAAGGGTGGCCGCGCGACCATCCCACATCAAGCCACGACGCGGCGTGCCCAGTCGACCCGCAGGCAGATTCGGATTGGGCGGTGTTTGCAGCCATGTGAAGCGCGGGAAGAGCGACGTATAGGCCGCTTCCGGCGCAGTGCGAAAGCCGACCACGTCACCCGTGGCGCCGGCAACCGGGACAAAAGTCCCGTTGGGCGACTCATAGTTCAGAGACGGAGCGTGGCAGGATGCACAAGCAACATTTCCGGCCGCGGAGAGTCCCACGTCAAAGAACATCGCCCGACCGAGTGTCGCCTTCGGTGTGAGAGCACTGGCCGTTGTCACGGTGATGGTGGTCGTTGCATGCAGACCAGGCGCAGCGGGGAGGGAGGCGGTGATACTGTCCGGGCCCTTGCAACCATTAGCCTGGTAAGTCGCAGCGGCAATGCCCCCAGCAGAGGGAACCGCATCATCGAGATGCGAGAGATTCGCGAGGCCGCA
>CAISZN010000620.1 GCA_903889985.1 uncultured Hyphomicrobiales bacterium
ACCGATCAGGTTGATGCCCTGAAGGGCAAGCCCGCTCTGGATGATGGTTCCGGCGCGCAGCTCCAGCGGCTCGACGGCGAATGTGCCCAGATGCTCCTCGATTCGGGCGCGCCAGACCACGGAGATCCGGTTGCCCGGCTGCAATACGGGCTGCTGGCGGCGGGAGCGACCACCGCGAACGATTCCAAGGTGACGGCCGTGGGCACGCGTCAGGAGTTCGACGATGGCTGCGCTTTCGCCATGCCGCCGCACTCCCAGAACAATGCCTTCGTCAGTCCATTCCATGTGTTACGATCATAGCATCAGGCGCGGCGTTCCGTGCGCGCAAGGGCGATGGCGACGGCGAGGGTGCCCAGCATCATCGCGCCACAGAACAGGGCGACGCCGTTCCAGCCACCCGAGGCCCAGAACACGCCACCCACCGATCCCGCGATGCCGCCCCCGATGTAATAGAGCAGCAGATAGAGCGAAGAGGCCTGCGCCTTGTCAGTGGGAGTCGCTGCCGGGGCCCACCCGCTGCAGATCGAATGGGCACCGAAGAAGCTGAAGGTCAGGAGGATGATGCCTGCAGCAATGGAGAGCAGCGAGTCAGGGGTCATCAGCGCCAGGCCCGCCAGCATCATGACGACGGTCGATATCATCACGGGTCCACGTCCGCGGCGCGCCGCGAGTGCTCCGAGCCAGGCGGAGCCGAAGCTGCCGATGGGATAGACGATGAAGATCGAGCCAGCTGTCGCCTGACCCAGATTGAAAGGCGCAGCCTGTAGCCGGAAACCCATGTAGTTATAGAGGGTCATGAAGCTGCCAAGCAGGAAGAAGCCGGCGGCGACCAGCAACAGGACCGTCGGGTTTCTGAGCAGCCGCAGCATGGACATGGTGAGCACACCCACGCTGAGTGCACGCGGCTTGAAATGACGCGATGGCGGCAGGGCGCGCCAGAAGACGACGGCGGAGACAAGGCCCAGAATTCCAAGGGCCGCCATGGCGAGCCGCCAGGAGCCGAAGTCTGCCAGATAGGCGGCAACGAGACGCCCGGCCATGCCACCCAGCGCGCTGCCGCCAATATAGAGGCCAACCGCTGGCGCCACGGCCTTTGGGGTCATCTCCTCGCCTAGATAGGCCAGTGTCACGGCCGGGGCTCCGCTGAGGGCAAGACCTGTCAGGGCCCGCAGCCACAGGATCGATTGCCAGCCTGGAGCGACCCACAGGGCGAGCGTCAGGATCGAGGAGCCAACGAGGGCGGCCACCATCAGGGCCTTGCGTCCGACGGCCTCAGACAGCGAACTGGCAAAGAGCATGGCGATGGCCATGACGATGGCGGTGATCGAAACGGCGAGCGAACTGGTTGCCGGCGAGATGCCAAACTCCACGACCAGCTGTGGCAGCACCGGCTGCGGGCAGTACAGGATGGCAAAGATCGAGAAGCCGCAGGAGAAGACTGCGATATTGATCTTCCGGAATTCCGGGGTTCCCGCGAGGATCTTGCCGTCGTCGGCGGAAGCAGCGGCGGCGGCGCGATCCATTGTCATCCTTGGCGCGAGTCTGGGGCTGTGATCCGGGTCTAGCGCGATGCGTGCGCGCCGGCCACCCCTTTTGGCGAGGGCGTCACGCCAGAGCCCTGATCGGTGCGATCACATGGTCGCGGATATCCCGGACCGCTTCCACACTCGGGGCGAATTTGAACAGGAAGAGCTCGATGCCCATCTCCGAATAGGCCTGCAACTGGCGGCGCACATCCTGTGGGCGCCCGAGGCAGCCGCCCTTCATGGCAGGCCCGATCCGCTGCACCATCTTGCGCACGTCAGCATCTGGCTCGTCAGGCGTGAGCAGCTTGACGGCCCTGTCGGTCGCGTCTTCCACGCTGTCGCCAAAGGCAATGAAGGGGTTGAGTGCGAATCGCACCTTGCGGCCACGTGCCTCGGCCCGGCGTCGCATGTCGTCAATAGCGCGCTGGGTGTTGCGCATATAGTCTTCGGTCGTCTCCGAGGTCTTGTCGAAGTCGACGAACCACCAGTCCGCGACATTGGCGACCATGTCTAGACCGCGCTCGGCGCGGCTTGCCGTAAAGATTTCCGGCGGCTCCGGTGTTGCGGGCTTCAGCAGGAGCTGCGCCTCGTTGACCGGATAGAATTCGCCCTTGGCGGAGAAGGGCGTTTCGCGCCACATCCCCTGCAGCACATGAACGAATTCCTCGGCGCGAACGTAGCGGGTGTCATTGTGCGGCAGCACGTCGCCGCCAAACATCGTGTGCTCCTCGATGTTCCAGCCGGTGATCAGGTTGATCGCCATGCGCCCATGGGTAATGCGGTCGAGCGAGGACGCCATCTTGGCGATGAGTTCGGGATGCCAGAGGCCCGGATGCACTGCCACCATCGAACGGATCTGTTTCGTCAACGCGGAGATGGCGCTGGCCAGCACCCAGGCTTCTAAGTCTGCGCCCAGATGGCGTTCAGCGAAGAGGATGATGTCGAAGCCCGCCGCATCCGCTTCCAGCAGCACATCCCTCGCGAGTTCATAGGCCGGATCGAGTGCGCCCTTTGGCAGCGGTGACAGCGCGCCCGCAACTGAGCTGGCGATGGCCTTGGAGCCCACCGTGACATGTGGCAGCGGTGCGTAGATGCCAAACTGCAAGGTCTCACTCCTTCGATTTCCTTTTGGAGGGAGTGTGCGACGCGCGGTGGCGAAGGTCCAGACCTGACAGACGTCAGAAGGAATTCACTCGATCCGGTCCCAACCTTCGAGCCCAAGCCGCTCCTGGGGGAGGAAGCGGGCCTTGTAAGCCATCTTCTTTGATCCCTCGACCCAATAGCCCAAGTAGACATGGGGCAGGCCCATGCGCCTTGCCCGCTCGATGTGATCGAGGATCATGAAGGTGCCAAGCGAACGGTCGACCTGGCCGGGATCGTAGAAGGAATAAACCATCGACAGGCCGTCGGCGAGAATGTCGGTCAGGGCCACGGCAATCAGGGGCCCCGTTCCACGGCCGTTGATGCGCGAGTCCGGTCCGCGCCGGCGATATTCGAACAGGCGCGTATCGACGTGGCTGTCCTCGACCATCATCGAGTAGTCGAGCACGCTCATATCGGCCATGCCGCCATCAGCGTGGCGCGTGTCGAGATAGGAACGGAACAAGCCGTACTGTTCGGAGCTTGGCCGCGAGGGGATCGGATTGCCGATCAGATCGTCATTGCGTTCGAGGATGCGGCGCATGTTGCGCGATGGCTTGAAATCATCAACGACGACACGAACCGACACGCAGCCACGGCAGGACTCGCAGGCAGGCCGATAGGCGATTGTCTGGGAGCGGCGGAAGCCCGATTGCGTCAGCGTATCGTTCAGGGCAACGGAGCGGCGCCCGATCAGATGGGTGAAGACCTTCCGCTCCTCTCGCCCCGGCAGATAGGGGCAGGGGGAGGGTGCTGTCAGATAGAACTGCGGGGCGTCACGCGGTTCTCGCGTCAAGATTTGGAATCTCCAGCCTAGAGCGCGAGCCTAGCATCCATTCTGCGGGCCGGGGAGGCGGTTTTCGCGTCAGTCTGCCGTTCTTGTCACGATCATGCCCGAAAAGATGTCGTGGAGGCAGCGCTTTTCCGGCTGAAACAGGCTGAAAAGGAAAATCGGGGGAAAGCTCCAGCTCAGATAGAAGAGGACCGCCTGAACGGCAGCGTTCAGGAAGGGAGCCCGGCCTCCGTCCGTCAGTCGCGCTTCCAGGTCAAAAGCCCGCATCCCTGGGGTCGCCATGCGCGCGCCCGAAATCGTCAGGCCGTTGTAGAAGAAGGCCACAGCCGGCAGCAGGGGCGGCAGGATGAGGAGTGACAGGCCAAAAGTGACAATGGCCAGGCACGCCACGATCGCAAAACTCAGCAGCCCAACCAGAAACATATCGACAAGCATGGCGAAGAACCGCCGGCGCCTGACGCCGGCGAGTGCCGCGTAGGGCAGCCGACCCGATGTCATGGGTTGGGGAACCGCCCAAGCAGTGGTTGCACCGCGCATGTCCATCGACTTCACCTCCGGCCGCATGTCGGCGACAAACTGAATCTGGGTACGCATGCGCTGCACTGCAAGCCTTCGCAGCCATCACCGCATTTGCAGGATGACTGTTCGCTCACCGAGTTCCGTATCCCTGCGCAGCCTGGCCACGTCCGCGGGCGTGACCGCGGAGGCGCGATTGCCCCAGCCCGTGCGCACGAAAGTTACAAGCTCTGCGACCTCCTTGTCGCCCAGGAAGGTGCGGAACTGGGGCATCCAGTCGGCTTCAGGCAGGCCTGCAGGATCAAGCGGATGGGCACCGTTGAGCACCACATTGATGATTGAGGTTCCGTCCGGATCGAGGATGGCGGGGTTACCGGCGAGCGCCGGCAGGCCACCACCGCCTTTGCCATCGCTGCCATGGCAAGAGGCGCACTGGCGCTGGAAGGTCGCGGCGCCCGGCGCATCGAACTTGCGTGCTGAGAGGGCCTCGGTGGTGCGATTGTCATAGACCCACACAGGCTCGGTACGGTCGATCGAAGGGCTCAGCGACTTGATGTATTTCGCTATGGCCTTTGTGTCCGCGTCGCTCAGGTAGCGGGTGGAATAATTGACCACGTCGCGCATGGTGCCGAAGGCCGTGCCATGGCGATTGGTGCCAGTCTTGAGGAATTGGGCGAGGTCCTCCTCGCTCCAGCGGCCTAGGCCCGTATTGAGGTCATTGCGCAGGTTCGGGGCTGACCAATTGTCGAGATTTCCGCCTGCGAGAAAAGCTCCGCTCGTCTCGTTCAGGGCCTTTTCCTGCAGGGCGAAACCGCGCGGCGTGTGGCAGGCACCACAGTGGCCGGGGCCCTGGACCAGATAGGCGCCACGGTTCCATTCAGCATCGAAGCGGGTATCCGGCTTGTAGGCACCCGCGTCCGTGCCGAGCCAATTCCAGGCCGCCAGCGGCCAACGCATATTGTAGGGCCAGCTGAGCTCGTTCGGGGTCGGGCGCTGCCGGACCGGCTTCACCTCCTTCATGAAGAAATCATAGAGCGCCAGCATGTCCTGGTCGCTCAGGCGCGCGTAGGAAGGGTAGGGCATGGCTGGATAGAGCCGCTGGCCGTCCTTGCCGATGCCCTTGCGCACGGCCCGATCAAAGTCCTCAAAGGACCAGCGGCCGATACCGGTTTCGGCATCCGGTGTGATGTTCGTCGTGAAGATCACGCCAGCCGGAGTGCTCATCTTGAGGCCGCCGGCATAGGGGTGTCCCTCGGGCAGGGTGTGGCAGACGACACAGTCGCTGGCCCGGGACAGATATTCGCCCTTCGAGAGCTCCTGTGCACCAGCGCTGCCGGTGGCCATGGCCAAGGTGGCGATGGCGACAAGCCTGTTGATCTTCATTCTATTTCCCCCTGCCTTTGCGGCGCGCCGACTGTAGGCATGGCGAGGCTGGGGTCAATCACCAGCAGGGCCGGTTGGCCATGTCGTGATCATGGCCCGGCAGGATTTCCACGACAGTCGTCGGGGGCCTTCCGGTTAAGGCCGGGGCAAATCCGCAGTTGCCGAAAAGTGCCTCGCGGGTGCCCGGTCAGATCAGGGCTGCGGAACGGCTCGAACGAAGGCTTCGGCACAGGGTGCGCGGCAAGGCCCCCAGACCCTGCTTCCCAATTCCCTGCCATGAGCCTACAGCTGGATGCAGAAAGGATGCTTCATGTCCTGGTCCCTGACGATTGGTCGTATAGCCGGTACGGCGGTACGTGTTCACGTCACTTTTCTGATGTTCCTCGCCTGGATCGGGTTCAGTGCGTTCCGGCAGGGAGGGGCTGCAGCGGCGCTCGAGAATGTGTTGTTCATGGCACTCTTGTTTGCCTGCGTCCTGCTGCACGAATTCGGACATATCCTCACGGCACGACGCTTTGGCATCAAGACGCCCGAAGTGAACCTCTTGCCGATCGGTGGCGTCGCATCGCTCGAGCGCATGCCCGAGAAGCCATCTCAGGAACTTTTGGTCGCGCTCGCCGGGCCAATGGTGAATGTGTTGATTGCGCTCCTGCTGATCCTTGCCTTCGGTGGCCAGATGCAGGGCACTGTGGACCGGATCGAGGACCCCGGCGTGAACCTGGTCACGCGTCTGGCGGCAACCAACATCTTTCTTGCCGTGTTCAATCTCATCCCGGCCTTTCCCATGGACGGTGGGCGCGTGCTGAGGGCTTTGCTCTCCATGCGACTGGGCCCGCAGAAGGCCACGCAGATCGCAGCCAAGGTCGGGCAGGGGCTTGCCTTCGTGCTTGGCTTCCTCGGGCTCTTCGGCAATCCAATCCTGCTGTTCATCGCCATCTTCATCTTCCTGTCAGCTTCGGGCGAAGCGCAGGACAGCGCGTTACGCAGTGCCGTCGCAGATCTGATCGTCGGCGATGCCATGGAAACCAGCGTGGCCACCATTGGCCTCGACGCGACACTCGAGCAGGCAGTCGATGTGCTTCTGTCGTCGCCGCAGCATGAATTTCCGATCGTTGACAGTTTTCGCAAGCCGGTCGGCTTTCTGACGCGCGAGGATCTCATCGCCGCACTGGCCATTCGCGAACGCGACGCCCCGGTATCAGACGTCATGCGTGTTCCGGTCGTGACCCTGCGTCAGGGTGCGCCGCTGCCGCAGGCCCTGACGGATCTGGCGGCAAGCCGCGTGCCCGCGATCAGCGTCGTCGATGCCGAGGGCATTCTCGTGGGATTGCTGACCCGCGAAAACATCGCCGAGATGATGATGATCAAGGCAGCGCGGCCCGACTGGGTTTTCCCGCACCGCGCCTGACGTCAGAGCGACTTGACGAGCTTCTCAGCAACCATTGGCGCGAAATAGGTGAGGATGCCGTCTGCGCCTGCGCGCTTGAAGGCGACGAGGCTTTCGATCATGGCCTTGTCACCATCGATCCAGCCATTCTTCGCAGCGGCCATGATCATCGCGTATTCGCCTGACACCTGGTAGGCATAGGTTGGCACGCCGAAGGTGTCCTTCACGCGATAGACGATGTCGAGATATGGCATTCCCGGCTTCACCATCACCATGTCCGCGCCCTGTTCCAGATCGAGCGCCACCTCGCGCAGGGCCTCGTCGGAGTTGTGCGGATCCATCTGGTAGGTGCGCTTGTCGCCCTTGAGCAGGCCGCCCGAGCCAACGGCATCGCGGAAGGGGCCATAGAAGGCCGAGGCATATTTGGCCGCATAGCTCATGATCTGCACGCGCTCGAAGCCTTCCGAATCGAGGGCTACGCGGATCTCGCCGATGCGACCGTCCATCATGTCTGATGGTGCGATGATGTCGGCGCCCGCGCGCGCCTGATTGAGCGACTGGCTGACGAGGGCGGCAACCGTCTCGTCATTGATGATCTCCTCGCCGCGCAGCAGCCCGTCGTGGCCATGGCTCGTATAGGGATCGAGGGCCACGTCGGTGACGATGCCGACCTCAGGCACGGCGGCCTTCATGGCGCGCACGGCACGGCAAACAAGGTTCTCCGGATTGTGAGCCTGCGTGCCATCGGGATCGCGCAGGTCGGCATCCGTGTTGGGGAAGAGGGCGATGGCCGGGATGCCGAGCTTCGCAGCCTTCTCCGCCGCCCGCACGGCTCCGTCGATGGAGACGCGCTCGATGCCCGGCATGGAGTTGACTGCCTCGGTGCGATTTTCACCTTCGATGATGAAAATAGGCCAGATCAGGTCATTGGCCGTCAGCACCGTTTCGCGCACGAGGCGGCGCGACCATTCGGTCTGGCGGTTGCGGCGGGGGCGCTGGACGAGTTCGAGCTTGGCGGCCTTGGGCGGCAGGTGCGAGGTCATGTTCCGGTCCTGACGGGCTTTAGGTTTGAATTAGCATGAGCCGACGGCGCCACAAAGGGGCGCTCCCTGCGCGGGCCGTCGCAGGTTCATCAGTCTATTTTCCCTGCGCTTTCCGCAGGTAGCTGAGATCCATGTATTTGGCGGGATCGTCCTTGTTGTCGCGCAGGTCGAGATAGGACTTGATGCCGCTTGGCTTCAGTTCGAGGCCTTCTGCCAAAACCTTGTTCTGGGGGATCCAGTCGTCGTAGTTGGCGAGCGCATCTTCCTTTGTTCCCCCGATCGATTTCACGAGGATATCGGCCGCCGCCTCGCGGTTCTTCGGATCATAGAGGAAGTCCATGCCGCGCTTGGCGGCGCGCAGGTAATGCACGAGCGTATCCTCGTTCTTCTTCGCCCAGTCCTTCTGGACCGTATAGACGACCTGAGGCCCATCGAAGGCCTCATAAGCATAGCCCAGCTTCTTCATGCCCAGGGACAGAGCCTTGTAGTCGAGCGGCGGGCTGAGCAGGGTTGCAGCAACCGCGCCATTGATCAGCGCAGCAAAACGGTTAGGTGTGCCGCCCAGTGCCACGAGATCGAACTCGCTGCGTTGGACGCCGTTCTTCTTCATGAGGGCGATGAGCATGCTGGCTGAGGCATCCTGCAATTGGGTGGCACCCAGCAGTTTGCCCTTGAGGTCCGCCCAGGTCTTGATCTCTGGCCGGGCCAGGAAAACGAAGCCCTGCTTGGACGTCTCCGCCCCGACCATGGTGATCTGCGCTCCCTTCTCGATGGCGGCGATGGCCACCTCCGCATTGGCGCCGATGATGTCGGCGGCGCCCGTCAGCAGCATCTGGGTCTGCTGGGCCACGTTGTCGGAGAGAACGATATTGGCGTTGATGCCCTCTTCCTTGAAATAGCCGAGTTCCTTGGCGACGAAGCTATCCCAGTAATAGGATGTGGGACCCGAATAGACATAGGTCACGTCCTTGAGCGCCTGGGCATTTGCCCCTGTGGAGCCCAAGCCGATCAGGCCCGCGATCAATGCGGCCGCCAGAGATTTCATGCGCAAGTTCCTCCCCTGTGCGCGGATACTGTTGGGAGGACTTGACGCTGAGCGCCGTGCCGATGTCAATCGCTGGCACTTGCGCCGTATCAATGGCTGGGAGGTGCTGCCGTGTTTGTGTGGCACCCTGCGCCGAGATGGCCTTATTTGGAGGAGTTCCCGTGACCAGTCAGGATGACCGCATCGCCCTTCTTGAGGCCCGGCTCGAAGCCATGAGCAGCACCATCAAGAACGTTCTGACAACCCTTGTCCTGCATGGGCTCCTGACGCGCCCGACCGTTGAGCAGTTGCTGAAGGACTCCGAGAAGGCTCTTGCCGATCAGCCGGGTGCGCAGCAGGAGCTCAATTCCGTCCGCGAAGACCTGCCAAAATACATCAGTGCTGCCGCGGGTACGGATGGCGACGACGACCACGACGAATATGGCGGCCACTGAGACCGTTGCCCGTCCTTGGCAGGACGGGCCTCCTTCCTCGGCTGATTAGCGCTGCTGCAGGGCGGCGCGGACGCGCTGCACCACTTCCGGTGGCGTTGCATTGACCTTCTTGACCAGATCAGCCACTTCCGCGCCGGTCATGGGATCGACTTCCAGGTTGAGTTTCAGGGCTTCAGCCACGAACTCTGGGTCCTTCATGATGTCATCGAAGGCCTTCCGGACCGCTTCAACGCGGTTGGCTGGCACCCCTGGGGGGAAGAAGAAGGGCCGGCCATATTCGAGACGCGCCACGAGCAGCGAGAGGGCCTGCCTGTCAGCGTCGTTTTTCGCCTCCTCGAGGATGGCGGGAACGCCCGGCAGATCCGGGTGTTTCTTGAAGCCCCATTGGGCGATCACCTTGATCTTGCCTTCGTCCACCAGCTTGCCGGACAGGGCACGCAGGCTGGCATAGGCGGTCGAACCGACGCCATGGACTTCGCCCATCTCCATCGCCTTATGGATTTGTGCCGTGCCTTCGTAGCCGCTGATGACCTTGTATTTCAGGCCGAGGATCGCGCGGGCGACAACGGGGAAATCCACCTGGGTGGTGCCGGGCGTGGTGGCGCCGACAATGAGTTCCTTGTCGTATAGTTCGGAGAGCTTCAGGACCGGGGAAGTGTGCCAGACATAGGTGGTCTGGACTTCGCGATTGACACTGCCGATCCAGTTGAGCTTGGTCGGATCGAAGCGTACCCCGTCGGGTTCGAGCAGGGGCGCGGTCGGCATGCCGTTGATGGCTGCGCCCATCACCGTGCCATCCTTGGCCGCGACGTTATAGACGGAGTTCGTCATGGTGACGGAGGCCGCACCGGGCTGGTTCTGGATGACGAAAACCGGGTTGCCGGGAATGAACTTCTGCAGATAGCGTGCCAGCAGTCGCGCGCCGATGTCATAGCCAGAGCCTGCGCCTGAACCGACGATCAGGCGGATCTGCTTATCCTTGTAGAAGGCTGCCACGTCCTCCTGAGCGGCTGCAGGCGAGAGGCTCGCTGCGACGAGGGCGAGAGCAATATAACTGCGGTTCATGCGGGGCTCCAAGCGGGGCGCTGATCAGATGTTGGGGGGCGTGCGCAGGCCACGCGCGGCAAGCCGCGGCAGGACCTCCTGCGCGAAGAAGGGCAGTTCCTCGGCATAGTTCACCATGGAGATGGCGATGCCGCGAAGGCCTGCCTCCGCGAGCTTGGCGAGTTCGTTCGCAACGTGATCGGGATCGCCAACGATGGGCACACCGCCCATGCCAAGCGCATACTGGCGACGACGCAGCTCATAAGCCTCCTTGCCCATGCTTTCAGGCGTCAGGCCTTTCATGCCCATGATGCTGTCGACCGCCGACCAGTCCGCCCGCTCGTCACCGGCATAGCGGAAATAGTCCTGCGCTTCCTTCATGGTCGGGCGGCAGGTGACGACGCCCACCGTGTAGATGTCGAGGTCGCGGCCCAGTGCCTTGGCCTCTTCCTTGATCGCGCGCACATTGGCCTGGTTGGATTCGACGCTGTCGCGCTTGGCCTGCGTGAACCAGGCATCGCAGTTGCGGATGGCGAAGGCCTTGCCATCGGCGGATGCGCCTGCATTCATGATCACAGGACGCGTGCCGCCAAAGGGCTTCGGCTTGGATCGGATGCCCTTGAGCTGCAGATATTCGCCATTGAAGTCGAAGTCCTCATCCGGGCTCCAGGCGCGCTTGATGACGTCGATCCACTCATGGGCATATTTATAGCGGTTGTCGTGGTCGCGCTGTTCGACGCCGAACATTTCGAACTCGCCGTCGTTCCAGCCGCAGACGATGTTGAGGCCAAAGCGCCCGCAGCCGATGTGATCCGCCGTCACCATCATCTTGGCGGCGAGGATCGGATTGAACAGCGGCGCGTGGACTGTGCCGAAAACCGTGATGCGCTTCGTCGAGGCGAGCAGGCCCGAGGCCCAGTTGATCGTCTCATAGGTCGCGCCCTGATAGTCGGTGGTGCCGCCATAGCCCTTCCAGCGACCGATCGGCAGCATGAAGTCTATGCCGATGTCATCGGCCATGCGCGCGAGACGAAGCCCATCCTGCCAATCGCCGGTCCAGCGCTCTTCGACGAGGGTCACGGCGCGGCCAGATGAGCAGTTGGCCCCGAACAAGCCGAGGACGAACGTGTTCTGCCCATAGAAGGACGCGCGATTCGCCATGGTGGGCGCTGCTACGTGAAAGGTCATGGGGCGTCCCTCTGTCAGGTCATGTTTTTCAACTGTGTAGCTAGTCTTCCGCATTCCGGACTGTCAATGGCAGGGGGCGGGCCGATGGGAGGAGGTCGTGCTTGCTTCCGCGCGCTTGGCTTGCCACATTCCCGGCCACGAAAAAGCGGGAGGCTTCCATGAGCAAGGATCACGACAGTTATGACCGCGGCAAGGTGTCCCGCCTGCCGCCCATGCCGATCCCGCCGGACCCCATCACACAGCAGATGTTCGACGAGCAGACATCACGCGGTGGTCACATCCTCAATATGCATCTGGTCAATGCCCATGCGCCCGAACTCGCCCGCGCCAAGCGCGGCGTGACCTTCGCGCTGCGTAATCTTTGCAAAGTGTCACGCAAGACCCGGGAACTGGTGATCGTGCGCACGGCTGCTCTTTGCGAGCAGCCCTATGAGCTGCGTCACCACACCTCACTCGCACTCAAGGCAGGCTGGAGCGAAGCCCAGTTCGAGGCGATCAAGGGGGACTGGAAGGCCAGCGCGAACCTCTTCGACGAAGCTGATCGAGCTGTGCTCGCCTATGTGGATTGCCTTTGCCTGAAGCGTGGCGAGGTTTCAGACGAGATCTTCGCCAATTTCGCGAAGCATTTTTCGCCGCAGGAAATCCTCGAGATCACCCATACCTCGACCGCCTACTGGGCGACGGGCGTCTTCATCCGTGCCATGCAGATCGAACTGGATCCGGAAGATCGGACGACGGCGCCGGGGAAGTTCTGAGAGCAGGGAAGTGCCCAGACCCCAACCCTCGCCCGCAAGCGGGGGAGGGAGCGCACACTATCTGTTGAGGTCGGTGAAAGCCTGCGCTGCTGCCCTCGGGTCATCCGCCGACACGATGGCCGATACCACCGCCAGCCCATTGGCTCCTGCGGCCAGCACAGGCCCGGAATTTCCGGTATTCAACCCGCCAATCGCAATGACGGGCTTGCCCGTTTCCGCACGCAGGGCCCGGAACCCCTCGACACCCAGCGGCGTCGAGGCATCCGCCTTCGTCGTCTGGGCGTAGAGCGGTCCCATGCCGAGATAATCGGGCAGGGCGCTGTCGGGGCGGGCAAGCTGAGCGTGGTTTGTGATCGACAGGCCGATGATCTTGCCGGGCCCGATCATGGACCGCACGATGTCGACCGGCATGTCCTTCTGGCCGACATGAACCCCGTCAGCCTCGACGGCCAATGCAATATCCACACGGTCATTGATGATGAGCGGGATCCCCCGCGGCTTGAGGAAGGCCTTCAGTGCCCGGGCTTCATCCAGAAACTCCCGCGTCGTGGCTGACTTCTCGCGCAGCTGCACCATGGTCACACCGCCCTGAACGGCAGCTGCGACCACATCGACCAAGGGTCGGCCGCGCGAGAGGACACGGTCGGTGACGAGGCAGAGGCGCAGGATATCGATATTCATGGAGAGATCACTTTCAGGCGTTTCTCGATGTCGTCGCCGGTTACCGCGTCGAGAGCATCAATGAAGGCGACACGGTAGCTCCCGGGTCGGCTCGCCGCGTCGGCGGCCATCTCGCCGACGACCCCATAGGTGGCAAGCGCAGCCACGGTGGCGACGAAAGAATCGCTCTCGACCGCCGCGAAGGCCGCAACAACGGCCGTGAGGGCACAGCCAAGGGCTGTGACACGGGTCATGAGCTCATGACCATTTGCGAGCCTCACGACTCGCGCCCCATCGGTCACGACGTCGACGGCACCTGTCGCCGCAACAGTGCAGAAGCTGTTGCGGGCGAGCCACCGGGCGGAGGCAAGTGCCTCGTCCGTCGAATTGGCCGAATCAACGCCGCGGGGCGTTGCCGTATCGCCGGTCAGGCCGGCGACCCGTGCGGCAGCCATGATTTCCGAGGCATTGCCACGAATAACAGTTGGTCGATGTCGCAGGAACCTTGCGACTGCCTCGTTGCGGAACTTGGTTGCGCCGACCCCGACAGGGTCCAGCACCCAGGGCTTGCCGAGCATGCGCGCTGCGGCGGCAGCGGCCTCGCCACCCTCGACCCATAGCTTCGACAGGGTCCCGATGTTGACGACAAGCGCTCCTGCATGGCGCATAAATTCTCCTGATTCTTCAGGGGAGTGCACCATGGCAGGCGCTGCGCCAAGGGCGAGCAGCACATTGGCCGCCGCGTCCATGGACACAAAATTGGTGATGGTCTGGACGAGCGGGCGATCTGCCCGCAACGCGCTCAGGAGGCTCGAGGTGCGCGCCGCGATCTCGTTGCGATCCATGATCCCACAGGGTCTCCGCGCCCCAGGGCGGGGCGTGAAGACTTATAGCATGGTGAACTTCGACCGCGCGCCCCTTGGCGCGCCTGCGGACCGGGAGATCCGCGGTCCGGGGGTGTCCTCAGGCCTCGGCCATCTGCTTTGACATGGTTGAATGGGCGCGGCCCCAGCAATGCGCCATGTGCTCGCCCATGGAGGTTGCCTTGGCGCGCAGCGGCTCCGGCAGGTGCTCGGCAACGGCTGGCAGCCATAGGTCCTTCCAGCGATCGAAATGGGTCTGGTCCATCGTGATCTTCACATGGGGCGGGAAGGGCGCAGACGTGTAGCGCTGGGTGCCGAGGAGGGCTCCAGACCAGAAATCATCCATGATTCGAAGGTGTTGATCCCAATCCTTGACGATCGAATCGAAAACGGGACCAAGCAGGTCGTCAGCGCGAGCCTTCTCGTAGAAAGCTCGCACCGTCGTGCGGATGTCAGCTTCAAAATCGTGCTCTGGCTCGGTCATTCGTCACTCCTCCGAGTTCG
>CAISZN010000621.1 GCA_903889985.1 uncultured Hyphomicrobiales bacterium
AATTCAGAAAATTGAATCGATTGGCCATCTTTGTGTCGCGTTTCATGATTAGGTTTCTCATCATCGACACCAACCGTGGAGAATGGAGATGATCGTAATGACCGAACTCATCAAATCCTGCTCGCACGAAAAAGTGGCCGCTGCTGCCGTAGCCTCGATCGGTTCCGGTTTTCAGGGTCTCATTGGTGATGCAGCAAGTGCCCGCAATCTTGAGGTGGGTAGCTATGCCGCTTTCTGTGTTCGTCGATTTGCCCGTGAGGCAGACGAAGGCGATTGGCAGGACCTTGCGCAGCGCGTCGAGGGCGAGGACATGCCAATCCTGGCAGGCCTTCGCTATATCCTCGAGATTTCGCTGCCTGCAGACCTGCGCCGCATCAGTGCGGCGGTGCACGAACGGCATGTCGAACAGCAGCGCCTATGGCGCAGCAACCATTCGGCGTAAGTACTGCGCAGGGCTTAGGCCGGACGCCGTAGCCAAGGCCGGGTGCCGACCTTCACTTCGGCGCCTTCGCCTGGCTGATAGAAATGCTTCATCAGCGTCAGGCGGCCTTCCTCGAGCGCCTTGATTGTATTCCCGTCATTGATGTCAAAGCTGTCGAAGCCGCAGCGTGACATGATTTGGAGCTGGTCGAGGAGCACGTCGCCGGTTGCACGCAACTCGCCCTTGAAGCCATAGCGCTCACGCAGCAGGCAGGCCTGAGAGTAGCCGCGCCCATCACCGAACTTCGGGAAGCTCACAGCCACAAGCGCGAAGCGATGCAGGTCCTCTGCAATGTCCTCTAGCTTCGTCGCGGGCTCAATGAGCAGGCCAATGGCCACGTTGGAGCCGTCATAAACGTGACGCTCCTGCTTCCACCATTCGAGCGTGAAGATCACATGGCCAGCGGCGGGTGCGGCCTCGCCTTCACCCACGGTGCGCCAGTCATCGGTCGCGAAGGACCCGTTCTTGAAAAGTGCCATGGATCGAAATGTCCCTGAATGGTGCGCGGATCAGATGTCCGCGCCCGTGTCCTTCTCGTAGAGGGCCTTCTTGAAGGGCGCCATGCCGACACGGCGATAGGCACTCAGGAAGTCCTCGCTCGTGTCCCGACGCAGGCCGATATATGTGTCGACCACGGTCTCGATGGCATCGACCACGGCCTCGGAGGAGAAGCCGGGGCCGGTGATGTCGCCCACCGAACAGGTTTCGTCAGCGGTACCGCCGAGGGTGATCTGGTAGGTCTCGACGCCCTTGCGTTCAAGGCCGAGGATGCCAATGTGGCCCACGTGATGGTGGCCGCAGGCATTGATGCAGCCCGAGATCTTGATCTTGAGAGGGCCAATCTCAGCCGCGCGTGCGTCCTCGCCAAAACGCTCTGAAATGCGTTGGGCAACCGGGATCGAACGCGCCGTGGCGAGCGCACAATAGTCGAGGCCGGGGCAGGCGATGATGTCGGACACGAGGCCCGCATTGGCAGTTGCCAGGCCGTTCTTCGCCAGCACATCGTAGACGGCTGACAGGTCGTCAAGCGCCACGTGGGCTAGCACGAGGTTCTGCTCGTGCGAAACGCGCACCTCATCCTGCGAATAAAGCTCGGCAAGATCGGCTACCACTTCCATCTGCTCGGAAGTGGCGTCACCTGGAATGCCGCCGATGGGCTTGAGTGAAATGGTGACGATGCCGTAGCCCGGCACCTTGTGCTTGGCCACATTGGCATCAACGAAGGCAGCGAATGCCTTGTCAGTCTTCCGACGCGCTTCAAGGCCTACGGAAACGGCCGGTTTTGTGGCGAGGGCTGGTAGGGCAAAGTAGGCGCGGATCCGTTCCACTTCACCTGCAGGCAATGGAAGCAAGTCCTTTCCGGCAGCGGCGAATTCCGCTTCGACCGCCTGGCGCATGGCCTCGATGCCCTTCTCGTGCACGAGGATCTTGATGCGCGCCTTGTACTTGTTGTCACGGCGGCCTTCGAGATTATAGACGCGCACGATGGCCTGCGTGTAGGCGAGCAGGTCCTCGACCGGCAGGAAGTCGCGGATCTTCGGCCCGACCATGGGTGTGCGGCCCTGACCGCCGCCGACATAGACGGCAAAGCCTGTCTCGCCCATTTCGTTGCGGACGATCTGGTAGCCGATGTCATGCACCTGCACGGCGGCGCGGTCATTGGGCGAGCCGGTAAGCGAGAGCTTGAACTTGCGCGGCAGGTAGGTGAACTCGGGATGGATCGAGGACCATTGGCGAAGGATTTCCGCATAGGGGCGCGGATCCTCGA
This sequence comes from uncultured Hyphomicrobiales bacterium, assembly GCA_903889985.1. GTDB lineage: Bacteria > Pseudomonadota > Alphaproteobacteria > Rhizobiales > Beijerinckiaceae > Terripilifer. Next base: position 2,250 of record CAISZN010000621.1, read on the forward strand.
TCTCGTCAGCGGCAGCTCCCGCGAAATGGTCAGCTGTGACATTGCGGATGCAGTTGCCCGATGTCTGCAGGGCATGCATCTCGACCGATGCGAGCTCGTCGAGAATTTCGGGAATGTCCTTCAGCGCCGGCCAGTTGTACTGGATGTTCTGGCGCGTCGTGAAATGGCCGAAGTTCTTGTCGAAGCGACGCGCGATATAGGCAAGCTTGCGCATTTGCTTGCTCGACAGAACCCCATAGGGAACGGCGACGCGCAGCATATATGCATGCAGCTGAAGATAGACGCCGTTCATCAGGCGGTGGATGCGGAACTGGTCTTCCGTCAGCTCGCCATTCAGGCGGCGATTCACTTGATCGCGGAACTGGGCGACGCGGTCGGCAACGAAGCCAGCGTCGAATTCGTCATAGCGGTACATGAGCGATCCTCTCGGCCGGGGTCAGCGGGCAGCGGCCTGCTTGCCGTGACCGGGGTAAACGGTCGGGCCATTCGCCCGGATCCTGTCGCGGATATGTGTGGGCTGGGGACCTGCGGGGGTCACCGTCACCTCGAAGGCGAAAACATCCACCACCTCGTTGCGGGCGACGGACTCATTGCCTGACACCAGGGCGGCCTCGACGGCGGCCTTTCCCTCGATCAGGTCTGCATCTTTCAGGAATTCCACCCACCGGCCGCCCGGCGCACGAAAGACGACGATTCCGTCCGTCAGCCTGTTGGCGGTCACAACCTGTGGCATCGAAGTCCTTTTCCCTGTCTCGCGAACGGCGCGCACCATAAATCACATACAAAAAATAGACAAATATATAATCTACTAATAAAATATGTATTTATTGGTTGTTTGAACGCTCTTCAGGCCCCCTGGCGGCATGAAGGCCAAGAAACCCTTGCAGCCGGGCCTCAGAGTTCCCGGCGCAGCCGATGAGCAATCTCCCCGATAATCCCGCGACGGAAGGCCAGCACGCAGGCGACAAAGATCACGCCCTGGATCACCGTGACCCATTGGCCAAAGCCAGCAAGATATTGCTGCATGGCGACAATCAGCACTGCCCCAAGGATCGGGCCAAACATGGTGCCCAGTCCCCCTACGAGGGTCATGAGCACGACCTCGCCGGACATGGTCCAGTGCACGTCAGTCAGCGAGGCGTTCTGGGCGACGATGACTTTCATCGAACCAGCGAGGCCAGCCAGCGCTGCGGAGAGCACGAAGGCAGCGATCTTGTATCGCTCGGTCTTGTAGCCGAGCGAGATGGCGCGCGGTTCATTTTCGCGGATCGCCTTCAGCACTTCACCGAAGGGCGAGTTGATGGTGCGGTGGATGATCAGG